>NZ_CP046203.1 GCF_012569785.1 Enterobacteriaceae endosymbiont of Donacia crassipes | reverse complement strand
TATAAATTTTTACTTTTACTGAAAATTTTTAACTAACTAACTGTTTAGTAAAATCATTCATATATAACTCTTATAATATACTTTTTTTTTTCTTTTACAAGTTTTTTTTTAGTTTTTAAAAAAGGATTAAAAAAGGATTAAAAAAGGATTAAAAGAATAACTAATTTATTTATTTAAATAACATATATATAGCAAAGCTACTTGCTATCCCGTTTTTTTACTACTTGCTATCCCGTTTTTTACTACTTGCTATCCCGTTTTTACTACTTGCTATCCCGTTTTTACTACTTGCTATCCCGTTTTTACTACTTGCTATTTTTATATTGTTTATGTTAATAAACTACTTTGTAAAAAATTTTAAAATTATTTTGACATATGAAAAAAAATAAGTATAATTAAGTAATGATTTTTAATTTTGGATTTTTATTGAAAACAAAAACAAACTAACTAAAAATGTTTTTTCTTCATATATAAAAATATTTTTTTTGTGTTGTAAGCAATGAAAAAATAATTTTGATTTTTTATAAATTTTAAAAAATATAAATTATTTTATAAAAATTTGTTTAATAAAAAAATTGTTGTTTTAGTATTTTGTGATGTTTAAATATTTGTGTCATTTATGTATGTGTGTTAAGTTTAATTTGCATGTGTAAAAAACAGATTTATAAAAGAATTAATTTACTTATAAAAAAAAGTAATATTTTAAAAAAAGAAAAAAAAGAAAGAGAAAAAAAAAAAGTAAAAATATTTTCATCTTTTTATGCACAAAATAAAAGTATTAACATACAAAATTTTTTTCCAAATATTTCAAAAAATAGAAGAGTGGTTCCTAATGTTATTTTACATAGTTCTTTATTTGGTATTTTAAAAAAAGGGTGTAGAAGATATGAAAGAAATATTTTAAAAACATCTTTAAATGGTTTTTTTATACGTTTTACAGGAGAAAGTTTAGATCAATCAGATTTAGATGTTTGGTTAGAATGTTTATATAGATTTTCACAAGTACCTTTAGGAGAAAAAGTTATTTTTTCATCTTATTCTTTTTTAAAATCTATAGATAAAACAACAGGAAAAAAAGATTATGAATGGTTAAAATCATCTTTAATTAGATTATCTATTTGTAGTATAGAAATTAACTATAAAAATCATTTTTATATAGGTCATTTATTACAAGAATGGTATAGAAATGATAAAACTAAAAAAAATATAATTTTATTAAATAAAAATATAACATCTTTTTTTACAAAATCTATATGGACTATAGTTTCTTTAAAAGAAAGAAAAAAATTAAAAGGAAAACCATTATCTCAATGGATACATTTTTTTTATTGTACTCATAACGTTCCTTTATGTTATAAAGTTACTACTTTAAAAAATTTATGTGGGAGTAAGATTATTATTTTATGGAAATTTAGACAAATTTTAAAAAAATCTTTAAATGAAGTTTCATTAGCTACAGGATGGAATTGTTGGATAGATAAAAATGATATTGTACATGTTATTAAAAAATAATAACATTATACTATGTTATTACAGGATGGAATTGTTGGATAGATAAAAATGATATTGTACATGTTATTAAAAAATAATAACATTATACTATGTTATAGTAACTTAATAAGTTTATAATTAAAAATTAAAATGATTAATATAATTGATAAAAATATTAGTAAAAAAAATATTATTATTAATAATAATAATATTTTCATTAATTATGAAAGTAATTTTTTAAATTCAGATGAAAGTATTGCTTTTTTAGGTCCTTTATATAGTTATTCTCATTTAGCTGTTTTAACTTACATTGATAATTTTTTTATTAATAAAAAAATTATCAATGTAAGTTGTAAAAGTTTTTTTGAAATTTTTTTTTATATTAAACAAGATTTTGTTAAACTAGCAGTAGTTCCTATATATAATAATATAACAGGAGTTATTACAGAAGTATCTAAATTATTAGAAATTAATAGTACTTATTTATATATAAAAAAAAATTTCAAATTACCTGTTAAGCATTGTTTGGTTTCTAATAAAAAAATTTTTTTTAAAAAAATAAAAAAAATTTATAGTCACTCTGAACCATTAAAACAATGTAGTATTTTTATAAAAAAAAATTTATCATGGGAATTAAAATATTGTTCTAGTACTTCTTTTGCTATGCATTTAATTAAAAATTCTTCTTCAAAAGAAAAATTAGCAGCTATTGGCAATGAAACAGCTGCTAACTTTTATAAGTTACATATTTTAAAAAAAAATATATCAAACAAAAAAAATAATAAAACTATTTTTTTAGTTTTAAAAAAACATTAATACAATGTACAATTATCTTTACTAATAATGTAATCAATATTACCATGGATTATAATATGATTTTTAATCCATGAAGATCCATTTTTTACATGAAAATTATCGACAAAAATTTCAATCATATTTTCTTCATTTAATCCATTAAATTTTAATAACCCAGAAGTTAAAATTTCAATGTTTTTAAAAAAAATGTTTTTAAATTGTGGAATACTTTTTTCTTCATTTTCTTTATCATTGTTATAATTAGTATCTAATATAATAGGATTTTTTACATTAAAAATACAAATATTTTCATAATGAATGTTTGTAACTACCCCTCCTTTTGTAATATTACTTTTAATTCTTAACCCATTAGTTGTATTTTTTAACGTTAAATTTTTGATAAGAATATCATTTACCCCACTATTTATTTCACTTCCTATGGACATACCATGTCCATAACCAAAATTATTATTTATAATAGTTATATGTTTTGATACCCCTTTTTTACCAGCTTTAATAGCTATATTATCATCTCCTGTACTAATATTAGAATGTGTAATAGTTATATTTTGAGAAGAAGAGGGGTCTATCCCATCTGTATTACGAGCATCAGCAGGAGTATTTATTTTTACCCCCCAAATAGTTAAACCATTTGTTTGATAAGGTACAACATGAAAATTAGGAGAATTTATTAGATGTAAATTATATATAATTACATTATGACCTGAATTAATATTAATTAAATGAGGATTATTCTGTTTTTTATGACTAATTTTAGCTTCTGTAGCTAATTGCCACCAAGTATATTTTTTATTTTTTAATAACATTCCTCCTTGCCCATCAATATATCCCTCCCCGTATAAACCACTATTTTCACCTTTCAAAATTATAAAAGGATTACATCCTTTACCTATGTCATCTAATGTCCCACATGTTTTATTACCCTTATCATATAAAATAGGGTCGTTAATAGCTGACAAAATAACTGTTTTATTAATTAAGATTCCCCCATATGAGGGGATAATTATAGGTCCAGAATAAAAATGTGTATCACCATTATTAGATGATATTAAACTAACTACTTTATGTTGTTTAGCACAATCTGTAACAGCATCATTAATTTCATTAGTAAAATCTTTATTATCATTAGCTATTAATGTTTTACATATTTTAGGTATTACTGGTTCAGTAATAGAACGTGTATCTTTTGCATATACACAATTATGAAAAAATAAAATTATAATTATAAATATAGTATGAAAAAAAATATTTTTTACATGTCTATAAAATAATATTTTCATTTTGAATTAATTTATATAAAATTAAACATAATATTATTATATATTATTTTTTTGATCAAAAATTGTTTTTGATCAAAAAAAATAAACTATTTATTTCTTCTTTGAATACAAAAAACAGTAAAAATATTACTAATAATTCCTTTATCAATTTTTTCACTTAAAAAATCAATATAAAAATGTAAAGGATCACGAAAATACATATTAATTATAGGAGTAGAAGTCCATACATAACTAAATTTATCTACAATAGGCCAGCCATAATTACTAAGTAAATCATCACCTGGGTGAGCATAATAAAAATTTAATAATTCATCTTTATCAGGTAATCTCCCATTTATTGTTTTACAATACTCTTCTCCATTATACCAAGTAAATTTTGACCAATCTTCATTTAAATAATGATGTACTTGATCTCCTGTACGTTCAGAAAATAAAGCTGGTCTATTAAATTTTAATCCATTAACATACAAAGAATCAGTCATATGTCCATACATTCTAGCATATAAATTATCGGGACTAGTAGGTACTGTAAAAACTACAGCAATTTTTTTACTAACATAATCATCTGCACTAATTTTAAGAAAAGTACGTACTCCAATACCATGTGGGTCAGATATTTTAACTTTTAATTCTCCATTTTTATTTGTATAAGAAATAAAATTATCTCCATTATAAGATTTTTGATTTGTTATATCTTCAAAATGAAGTTTACCACTATCTTTTCTAATATATCCTTGTCGATCCATGGCAAGAATATTAGTTATTTTTACCTCAGAAACTTTTACTCCATTTCCATGTTTATCAAATACTTTTATTGATAAATTAATAAATTTATTTACTTTTGTAAAAAGAGTAGAAGGATTTGCTATAACCTGCATATTATCTGTAAAAAGAGAGATTATTTTGAGTGTATCACTAATATCCTTATTAAGGATATCATTAATTTTAACTCTTATTAAAACTGTTCCTGGAGATGTACCTTTAATTATTGCTGTATATGTTCCCTTGGGATTTTCAATAACTTTACTAATTTTTATATTAAAAGTATCAGGAAAATTACCATTATCAACTATAAAACTAATATCTTCTATATTGGTTAATGGTTTGTTATTAACATCTCTAGCTTCAAATGTAATTTTCGCTTTTTCAGAATTAACTAATATAGTTTTAGGAAAAATATTTAAATTTGAAAAATCTTTATTTATTAAAGGAGGAAAAATATTAATCTTAATATAAGATATATCTTTATTTCCTAATAAATCAAGAGCTATAACTTTAATTATATAATTATTATTTCGCTCGTTTTGGGGATCAAAACAAGGTAATTTAATTATATAATTATTATTGATTGATTTAATAGCCCCACCTTTTTGAAAAAAACTATTTTTACTATAAAAATATATATTTTTAATTTTATTTACAGAATTTATTATAACTCCTAAAGAATGTTCACTACCTGGGTATCCTGAAATTTCTTTTTTTGTAAATAGTTTAATTAAAAATTTTTTTCTATATTCTAGAATGATATTATTATTTCTTTTAACAAAATTATATCTATGATCATAAGAAGATGAAAAAATATTATGAATTTTATTATGTAATTGATCATGTAATGAAGTATTTAACTGTAAATTTAAATTACCTCCAAATTGGATACTATTTTCACCATAATTAGTTTGTATTGTTTGGATAACAAAAGAAAAAATTGGTATAGGGGTATAATTTATACTAAATGAATAAATTGAAGGAGAAAATAATTTTTCATGTCTTTCTAAATTAAAATTTTGTTTAAATCCTATATTTCCATAATACTTTGCATAACTTAATTTAAAAATTAATTCTGGTAATTTAAAAAAATATCCTTCTGCATTAATATCCCATCCCATTGCAGGTCTAGAAAAAAATTCATCATCATTAATATCATCTTGATAATGTTTTTTTACATTAAAAAATTCTTGATTTTGGTGCCACCATCTACTTAATCCATAATATGCATTGGTACTTATTTTGAAAAATTCTTTCCAGAGTTCTAAACCTAATCCTATTCTTGTATTATCTAAAGTAAAATCATAATCAAAAAAACTATTGATCCCTAATAAGTAATTATTATCAAATGATAATTTCCTAAACCCAAAACCTAAGTTATTTTGATTTCTATTATCTGTTTTATGTATATTATTTTGTATAAAAAAAATGTAATCTTCTCCCTCTATAAGAGGAAATAATATTCCTAACTCAGAATTATTTAAATTTAAATTTTCGTCTAAATTAATTTTAACTAAAGATTTCCCGTTTAATTTAAATTTTTCAAACAATCTGTTTATAACAGATTGAACTGTATCATTAACTTCTAAATTAAATTTATTTAAAATATTTAATTTAACATTTTTTATAAATGTTTCTTTGTTAGAGAATTTATCTTTTACTGATAAAAATGAATTAAATAAATTTTTTTCATTAAAATTACTATTTTTTTTTATCTCTCTATCTTTATTTTGATAAATGTCAGAGACATAATTATTTTTCCCTGAATAATTATTTTCATAATTTTTTTTTACATTACTCCAATTTATTTCATCTTTACCTAAGGGTTTTGTAAAATAGACGTTTTTTATTACATTAATAGTTTCATTACTTTCGTTTACTAAAAAATAAATATTTTTATCTTTGTAATCTTTGTAAATTTCTAATTTTATTTTTATGTATAAAAATACATAATTTTTTCTCATTTTCTTCAAAAAAGAAATTTGTTGTATAAAGTAACTAATGTTTTTTTTTCTTTCAAAAATAATATTTTGTTTTTTTTTTATATCACTATTTTTACGTAAAATTGTAGCATTACCAATCGATGTAGTAACTATTAAATTTAGCAGTACAGAAAATATTATAATTTTCTGTAGTTTATCTTTCAAAATTGATAAAAATTCTTTTTTTTTTTTCAT
>NZ_CP046202.1:353404-458439 GCF_012569785.1 Enterobacteriaceae endosymbiont of Donacia crassipes | reverse complement strand
TTTATAATCCAAATTGAATAAAATTTGATTGTACATGTTTATGAAATAATAATTAAGACAATAAAACTATATAAATAGTTTATATAATTTATTTAAAAAATTAATATTTTATATTTTTTAACTTATATAAATGATTTAAAATATCTATATATAATTTTTTCATTCCAATATTATTTTTAGATGATATTAAATAAAATTTTTTTATATATTGATATTTTATTAAAATTTTTTTGATACAAGATATTAAATAATTTGAATTATGTAATAAATCAATTTTATTAAAAATAATCCATTGTTCTTTTAATAAAAAATTTTTATTGTACTTGATGATTTCATTACTTATTATATCTAAAGTATTAGATATATTATATTTTATGTTAATAATTGATATATCTATAATATAAAAAATTAAATTACAATATTTAAAATATTTAATAAAATCTAAACCTAATCCCTTTCCTAAAAAAGAATTTTTGATAATTCCTGGTACATCTAATATAGAAATATTAGAATTATCTAATTTATTTTTAATAATTCCTAAAATAGGTTTTGTAGTAGTAAATATATAATTACCAATTTTAGTTTTAGCTGAAGATATATTTTTAATAAATGTTGATTTTCCAGAATTAGGCAATCCTAAAACACCTATATCTACTTTTAAAATTAATTCTAATTTAATTTTTTTTTTTTCTCCTAAGCTACCCATAGTTTTTTTATATGGAGTTCTATTTATAGAAGATTTAAAATTAATATTACCTAATCCATTTTTTCCACCTTTTGCAATTAAAAACATTTGATTTTCGTTTTTTAAAAATATCAAAACTATATTTTTTTCTACATCAATAATTTTTGTACCTAATGGTACTTGAATAATTAAATTTTTACCATTTTTTCCAGTACGTTGTCGATTTTGTCCATTTACACCATTACTAGCTATATAATTATTTTTGTAATGAAAATTTTTTAAATTATTAATATTATGATTAGCTACAATATATACATTACCTCCCTTACCTCCATTACCTCCATCTGGCCCTCCTTTAGGAAGGAATCTTGCACGATAAAAACTAATACATCCATCTCCTCCTTTGCCTGCTTTAACATATATAATTACTTTATCAAAAAATTTCATTATAACTCCATTTTATAAAAATATATCTATAGAGATAGATATCTAATTTATTTTAATAAATTAACATAGTTATTAATAAAGAATAATAAATAATTAAAATTATATATTATATAATATTAATATATAATTTTTTTCTTACTCCTTTATAAGTAAATTTTACAATACCATTTATTTTAGCAAATAAAGTATGATCTTTACCACATCCGACATTATGTCCTGCATGAAATTTAGTACCTCTTTGTCTTATTAGAATATAACCTGATTTTACTATTTCTCCTCCATAACATTTTATTCCTAATCTTTTTGCATGTGAATCTCTACCATTTCTAGATGATCCACCTGCTTTTTTATGTGCCATAAAATTTTTTTTCCTTTTATATCAGAGATATTATTTCAATAATTTTTATATTAGTAAATAATTGACGATGACCTTGTATTTTACGATAATGTTTCCTTCTACGAAATTTAATTATTCTAATTTTTTTGTTTTTTCCATGTGATATTATTTCTGCTATAATTTTCCCTCCAGGAACTAAAGGATTACCTATATTTAATTTATTTTTATTAAAAATTAATAAAACATTATTAAATTCAATTTGCTTTCCAATATTACCTTGTATTTTTTCTAATTTAATAATTTGTCCTTGTATAACTTTATATTGTTTTCCATAATTATCGAAAATAGCATACATTAACTATGATCCTTATAAAAAATTTATTAATATAAAATTACTATCAATTTAATATGTTTTATATTAATAATCTTAATTTTTTAATCTTATAATTTTAGCACCTAAATTAATTAATTTATTTTCTATATTTTCATAACCACGATCAATATAATTAATATTATTAATAATAGTTATACCTGTAGCAATACAGCCTGCTAAAACTAGACTTATTGAAGCTCTTAAATCAGTTGCTTTAATTTCAGAACCATAAAGTAAATTTACACCTTGACAAAATACTTTATTATTTTTAATAAAGATTTTAGCTCCCATTTTTATTAATTCGTATATATATAAAAAACGATTTTCAAATATAGTTTCTGTTATTACACTTTTACCTAATGCAATACAATTTAACAAAGTAAATTGAGGTTGTATATCAGTAGGAAAATTAGGATAAGGACCTGTTGTAATATTAATAGCTTTAGGTTTTTTATTATTCATATTAAGACTACACCAATTTTTACCTATTTTAATTTTTGCACCTATATTTTTTAATTTTTTTAATAAAATATCTAAATATTTAGGATTAGTATTTTTACATAAAATTTTACCTTGAGATATAGCAGCGGCTATTAAAAAAGTTCCAGTTTCAATTCTATCTGGCATTATAGTATAAATACCCCCTGTTAATTTTTTAACACCTTTAATTATAATTTTTTTAGTTCCTCCTCCTTTAATATTTGCACCTATCATATTTAAAAAATTAATTAAATCTTCTATTTCAGGTTCTTTAGCCGCATTTTCAATTATAGTTATATTACTAGCATAGATTGCAGCCAAAATACTATTAATAGTAGCTCCTACACTTATTTTTTTCATAAAAATATAAGCACCTTGAAATCTATTATTTATAGATGCTATAATAAATTCATTTTTAATATAAATATTAGCACCTAATTTTTTTAAATTTTTAATATGCAAATCAATTGGTCTTTGACCTATAGAACATCCACCAGGTAAATATATTTTTATTTTTTTAAAACGCATTAATAATGGACTTATTAGCCAAATAGAAGCTCTAATAGATTGAATTAATTTTTTAGGAAGAATATAATTTTTATATAAATTATTTGCATTTATTATTAATGATTTACCTTTTTTTATTTTTACCCCTAATGTTAAAAGCAATTTAATAGTTATATCTATATCTTTTAATTTAGGAATATTTTTAATTTCTATTAATTCATTTGTTAAAAGTGATGCAAATAAAATAGGTAAAGCAGAATTTTTTGATCCAGAAATATTAACTTTTCCTTTTAACTGTACTGGCCCTTGTATTAAAAATTTATCCATATCAAACTCTATAAATATTAATAAAATAATTAAAGTGATTAATTTTGTTTTAATATTAAATGTTTTAAAATAAGTAAAATTTTAACGTTTAGAAAATTGTGGACTACGTCTTGCTTTTTTAAAACCAAATTTTTTACGTTCTACTTTACGATCATCTCTAGTAACAAAACCGGCTTTTTTTAAATCTTTTCTAAAAAAATTATCATATTTTATTAAAGCTCTTGTAATACCATGTCTAATTGCCCCCGCTTGGCCTGAAATACCTCCTCCTTTAACTGTAATATATAAATCAAACTTATCACGCATTTCAATTAATTGTAAAGGTTTTAATATCATAATACGATGTGTATTTCTAGTAAAAAAAATATTTATTTTTTTTTTATTAATTAAAATACTACCGGTTCCTTTTTTCATAAAAACTCTAGAAGAAGAATTTTTTCTTCGTCCTGTTGTGTAATAATCATAATTCATTTTATTCATAAACTTATATTCCTAATAAAATTAAATATTTAAAATATTGTTTTTTTGTGCTATATGTTTATGTATTGATCCTATATAGATTTTTAATCTATTTAGCATTAATGTTCCTAATTTATTTTTAGGCAACATTCCTTTAACAGAATGTTGAATAACTTTACAAGGATTTTTTATCATTAATTTTTCTAATGATATTTTTTTTAATCCTCCTGAATAACCACTATGACTAAAATAAAATTTATTTTTTAATTTATTTCCTGTTATTTTAATTTTATTAGCATTTATAATTATAATATAATCACCTATATCAATATAGGGCGAATATAAGATTTTATGTTTTCCCATTAAATAATGAGCAATTGTACTAGATAATCTTCCTAAAATTTTATTTTTTGCATTTATCAGAAACCATTGACGATTAAGTTTTTTATTTAACAAAATATTCATTTTATATATCCAAAATATAAAAAATCTTATTTACATTATTTATTTTTAATTTTTTAATAAAAAAATATATATTCATATTAAAATATGATAATATATATATTTAGTAAATGCAATTAGTCTTTTTATTTTTGAATTTATTCTATTTAAATAGAATAAGTAATATAATCTATATTTAGATAAAAAATAATATAATAAATTTATTTTATAAATAAAATATTTTTTTTTATTTTTTTTGGTGAACTTTATGAATATAATTTCTGCAAAAAAAAAAGAAGCTAATTTAATTAAAATTTTTAAAAATTTAGTAAAACAAGAAAAATTTAGTACTCAAATTGAAATTGTTCGTGCTTTACAAGAAGAAGGATTTCATAGTATTAATCAATCTAAAGTCTCTAGACTGTTAACTAAATTTGGTGCAGTAAGGATTAGAAATACAAAAATGGAAATGGTATATTGTTTTCCTTTAGAATTAGGAATTCCTAATACAACAAGTCCATTGAAAAATTTAGTATTAGATATTGATTATAATGATATTTTAATTATTATTCATACAAGTCCAGGAGCTGCACAATTAATAGCAAGATTATTAGATTCTTTAGGTAAACCAGAAGGTATATTAGGTACTATTGCAGGTGATGATACTATTTTTGTAGTTCCTACTCGTATTTTTAAAACTATTAACTTATATAATTCTATTCAAAATTTGTTTAAACAAAAATTATAATTTTATTATTTAATTTTTATATATTTCATACCATTCATATATTGTTGAAGTACATTAGGTATTTTAATAGTTCCATTTTTAAGTTGATAATTTTCCATAATTGCAGCTAATGTTCTACCTATAGCTAAACCAGATCCATTTAAAGTATGTATAAATTTAATTTTTTTATCTTTTATCCTTCTATATCTAGCTTTTATTCTTCTAGATTGAAAATCACCCATATTAGAACAAGAAGATATTTCATAATATTTATTTTTTGAAGGGAACCATACTTCTAAATCATAAGTTTTATTTGATGCAAAACTCATATCTCCTGTACATAATAATACTTTTCTATATGGTAGATTTAATAATTGTAAAATTTTTTCTGCATGTATAGTGATTTGTTCTAAAGTTTTTATTGAATTTTTTGGTTTTACTAATTGTACTAATTCTACTTTATCAAATTGATGTGTACGTATTAATCCTTTATTATATTGACCATATGAACCTACTTCAGATCTAAAACAAGGAGTATGAGCAACATATTTTATAGGTAATTGGTTTTCTTCAATAATTTTATTATATACTAAATTAGTTAATGGTACTTCTGCTGTAGGAATTAAAAAATATTTATATGTATTATTTTTTTTAAAATTTTTTATATGAAAAAGATCTTTACTAAATTTAGGTAATTGTCCAGTACCATATAAAGTTTCTTGTTTAACTATATAAGGAACATAAACTTCTTGATAATTATGTTGATTTGTGTGGATATTTAACATAAATTGAATGAGTATTCTATATAAATAGGCTATTTCCCCTTTTAACACAAAAAATTTTGATCCACTTAAATTAATACCAGATTCAATATCAATTCCTTTGTGTAATAAACCTAATTCTAAATGATCTTTTATTGTAAAATCATAATTAGTTATTTTACCCCATTTTTTAATTTCTTTATTTTTTGTATTATTAATTCCTATAGGAACATCTTCATGAGGTAAATTAGGAATAGAAGAATAAATATATTCTATATTTTTTTTAATATTATCTAATATAGATTTATATTTTAATATATTATTATTAGTAATAATAGATTTTTGTTTTAAATCAAAAGTATTACTAATATTTTTTTTAGATAAAATATAGGATATTTTATTTTTTTCTATTTGTAATTTTTCTATTTTAATTTGAAAAAATTTTCTTTTTTTTTCTAATTTATTTATTAGATTAATATCTAAATGAAAATTTCTTTTTTTTAAAATTGTATATATATAATTAATATTATTACGTAATAATTTTACATCTAACATAATTTTTTCTTATAAAGAATAATGTAATATTTTATTATAAAATTAAAATTTATATAAATTTATTTTTTTAAAATAATTTTTTTAAATTATTAATTTAAATATTTAATATATTATATATAATATGAAAAATATTTTAAGTAATCAAATAATATGAAAAATATAAAAAAAACAAAACTACTTATTATAGGTTCTGGACCTGCTGGTTATACAGCTGCTATATATGCAGTAAGGGCAAATTTAAATCCTATTTTAGTAACAGGAAATAATATTGGAGGTCAATTAACAAAAACATTTAATATAGAAAATTGGCCAGGAAATTTTCCTAAAATAACAGGACAAAAATTAATGGATAATTTATATAATCATACAGTATTTTTAAATACTAATATTATTAATGATACAATTGTTAAAATTATTAATTTGGAAAAAACACCTTTTATTTTAGAAGGTAATTTAAATACATACATATGTAAAAGTATTATTATAGCTACTGGATCAAATCCAAAATCTTTAGGTTTATATTCAGAAAAAAAATTTATAGGCAAAGGAGTATCTTCATGTACTATTTGTGATGGATTTTTTTTTCGCAATAAAATAGTTTCAGTTATAGGAGGAGGTAATACTGCTATAGAAGAAACAATATACTTATCTAGTATTGCATCTAAAGTACATTTAATACATAGAAAAAATACTTTAAATGCTGAAAAAATATTACTTAATAAATTAAAAATTTTAATAAAAAAGAAAAAAGTAATTTTACATACTCCTTATGTACTAAAAGAAATTTTAGGAAATGAAACAGGAGTTAATAGTATTAAAATTAATTCTATATATGATAATAATATTTTAAACATTTTAACATTTGGTGTATTTATATTAATAGGTACTATTCCTAATAGTAACTTATTTAAAAATCGAATAAAATTAGATAAAGATGGTTATATTATTACAAATAATTATAAATTAAATAATTTAAATTTTACACAAACAAATATACCTGGTATTTTTGCAGCTGGTGATGTTACAGATAAAAATTATAGACAAGCAATTACATCAGCAGCTACAGGCTGTATGGCAGCATTAGATGCGCAAAAATTTTTAAATAAAATTAATAAAAAATAATTAATTTTATTTTATATATAAAATATAAATTTTAACGACTACGAAAAATTATTCTACCTTTTTTTAAATCATATGGAGTTAATTCTACGGTAACTTTATCTCCTGTAAGAATGCGAATATAATTTTTTCTCATTTTACCTGAAATATGTGCTGTTATAATATGTCCATTTTCTAATTTTACATGGAAAATAGTATTAGGTAATGTATTTAATACTATACCTTGCATTTCTATATTATCTTTTTTAGACATTATTATTCCTTATTAATATAATTATATAATCATAATATTATATTATTTTTGATATAATTCCAGTAATATTCTTTTTTATCTATTAAATTAGTATGTTTTCCTTTTTCAATTATAAATCCATTATTTATTAAATAAATAAAATCCATTTTTTTTAAAATATGAATATCATGTGTTATAATTATGACAGTTTTTTTTTGAAAAAATGATAAAATTAACTTTATTATTTTAATAGATGAATGTTTATCTAATCCTTCTGTAGGTTCATCTAATAATATTAGATTTCCATTATGGATAATAATTCTTGCAATACCTAATTTCTTTAATTCTCCTCCAGAAAGTAATCTGCCTCCATCACCCATCCATGTATTTAAACCTTCATTTTTTAGTAATTTTTCTAAACCTACTAATTTTAAAATTTTTATTAAATAAGTATCATCAATATTTTTGTTATTTTGATTATTTAATAAAATATTATTTTTTAATGTATCACTAAAAAGATATATTTTTTGAGTCATTACACTTATATTATTTCTTAATGAAGATAAATCCCAATTTTTTAAATTATATTCGTTTAAAAAAATTTTACCTTTTATAGGATCCCATGCTCTAGTTAATAACATAAATAATGTTGACTTTCCACTACCATTATGTCCAGTAATTGCTATCTTTTGATATTTATGTATACATAATGATATATTTTTTAATATATATAAATTTTTCTTATTAAAATAAAATGATAAGTTATCTATTTTTAATAAAATTGAATAATTATTATTTTTTAAATTATTTTTTGTAAATATTATGGTAGGTTTTTTTTCTATTAAATAAAAAATTTTTTTAATTGATAAAAATATTTCATGAATATTTTGAAAAACATTATTTAAAGGAAATAAAATTTTATAAAACGTAATAAAAAATAATAAAAATAATATGATCTGATATTTAAATTTATTGTTATAATAATACACTAATATTAGTAATAAATTAATATTAATTATTATATTTATTAATAATTTTGATTGAATATCATAATTATTTTTTATTAATTGTATTTTCTCTAATTTTGATTCTAAATTATTTATTTTATAGGATATATATTTTATTCCTTCAAATATTTTATATTCTGTATGTTGTAATATAAAATTATTTATGTAAAAAAAATATTTTTCTTTTAAAAAAATATATTTTTTTCCTATTATTTTTCCTTTTTTGTAAAAATAAAAAAAATAAAATAATATTAAAAATAATATAGTAATACATAATATTATAAAAAAAATAAAATTAATAATACTCAAATAAATTAAAACTATAATGGTTATTATACTAATAACTATTATAGGAATAAAAATTTTTATATATAAAAAATCTAAAATTTCAATATCTGAAATTAAAATATTTAATATTTCAGTATTAAACATCGATATCAAATCAGATGGATATAAAGGAAATATTTTCTTAAAAATTAATATTCTGAAATTATTTAATAAATATAAAGTATTATTATGTTGGATTATTTTTTCAAAATATTGTGTAATAGTTTTTATTATAGAAAATATTCTGATAATAATTGTTGGTATTATATAATTATAATACATATTATTATTTTTTATTCCAATTAAAAAAGTAGAAGTTAATAAAGATCCAGATATTACAGATAATAATAGATTTATTAAATTGTTAATTATTGATAGTAATATATCTAAAATAATTTTTTTAAAAAATTTATTATGATATTTAAAATAATATAATAAGTAAAACATATTAAAAAACTCTTTTAAAAAAAAATTTTTTTTTATATAAATTTTTATTAAATGATTTTGTTATAATTTGCCCATCTTCCATATACCAAATTTCATTATAGTAATTAATTTGATTAATTTTATGTGTAATAGTTATGCTTATTTTTGAAGTTGATAAATTTTTTTTTATTATTTGTATAATATCATATTGACTATTAATATCTATATTAGCTATAGGTTCATCTAATAATAATAATATATAATTTTTAATTAATGCTCTAGCAATTACTATTTTTTGAATTTGTCCTACTGATAAACATATATTTTCTTTATTAAGAATAGTATTTAATTTATTAGGTAATTTTAGTAAAAAATTTATTATATTAATTTTTTTTAAAATATTATTTATTTTAAATAAATCTGGTTTTTTAGAAAAAAATAAATTTTTTTTAATTGTTGTAGCAAATAATTGAGAATTTTGTTGAACACATGATATTTGTTCATACCAACTATATAAATTAATTTTATTAAATTCAATATCATTTATTTTTAAAGATCCTTCATATGGAATAATTCCAAGAAAAACATTAAATAATGTTGTTTTACCAGCTCCGTTAGGTCCAGTAATAACTATATTCTGTCCTGAAAATATTGTAAATGATATAGGACCTATTAATATATATCCTTTATTATTTCTAATTACTAAATTAGTAGCTTTAATTGTTAATTTTTTAATTTGTTTTAAAAAATAATTTCTTTTTATATCTAAAATAATAGATTTTTTATTTAATAATTTTACAATATTGTTTGCAGCTCCAATAGCTTTAGATTTTATATGATATAATTTACCTAAATTATTAAAATTTTGAAAATATTCAGAAACAATAATAATTATAAAAAAACTATGTAATATTTTAATATTTTTATTATAAAAACCAATATTTATTATATGTAAATATGAAAAACTAAAATACATAATCACAAAAGCTAAAGAAATAGAAGCAAAAAAATCTAGAATAGTAAAAGTTAAAAAAACAATTTTTAATATTTCAAAATTTTTTTTTCTAAATTCTTCAATAAATAATATCATTTTATTTATTTCAATTTTTTGAAGATTAAATATTCTAACAGTTTCTATTCCTTTTAATCTATCAAAAAATATTCCACTTAAAATAGATAAAATTTTAAAATTTTTTTTATTTTTTTTTATAGTTTTATCTCCAATTAATATTATAAAAAATATTATTAAAATACTTGTAATAATAATTACAATTCCAAATATCCAACTAACCAAAAATATAGTAATTAAAGTTACTAATGATGATATTTTGACTGTAAAATATTGAGGTATATATTGATGATAATAATCATGTAAATTTTCTATATTATTTATTATTAAAGATAATGCAGATCCTAAAGATTTATTTTTAAAATAATTAAAATATTGAGATGTTAATTTATGTAAAATTTTTTTTCTAATAAGAACTTTTATTTTTTGACTATATAAAAAATTATATTTATCTATTAAAAAAGATAGTAATAAATTTACTGTAAAACATACACATATTATTTTATAATAATAAAAAATATATTCCTTATTTTTTTCTAAAAAAAAAAATTCAACTTGTTTTGCTAACATCCAATTTTTTATTATTAATATAAGGATATTAATAATATTTAAAAAATAAGATATTATTAATGTATTTTTAGCTAACAAACTATTTTTTTTTAACCAAAAAATTATTTTTTTTTCTTTATATATATTCATTTTTAATAAATAATCTTATAAGTAATAAAACTATACTATGTTGATTTTATCAACATAGTCTATAACAATAATTTATAATTGTTCTTCAATTCTAATTAATTGATTATATTTAGCATTTCTATCAGAACGGCTCATAGAACCAGTTTTAATTTGATCTGCATTTGTACCAACAGCTAAATCTGCAATAAATGTATCCTCTGTTTCTCCAGATCTATGTGATATGATTACTTTATATCCTGATTTTTTAGCTGTTTTTATGGTTGATAATGTTTCTGTAAGAGATCCAATTTGATTTAATTTTATTAAAATAGAGTTAGCAATATTATTCTTAATACCTTTTTTTAAAAATTTAGTATTTGTAACGAATAAATCATCTCCTACTAATTGAATTTTATTACCTAATATTTTAGTTTGATATATAAAACCTTTCCAATCATTTTCATCTAAACCATCTTCTATAGAAGTAATAGGATATTTTTGAGTTAAATTATATAAAAAATGTGTAAATTCTTTAGAAGAAAGATTAAGATTTTCACTTGTTAAGTGATATTTATCATTAAAAAATAATTCAGATGCAGCACAATCAATAGCAAAAGTAATATCTTTACCAAGTACATAACCAGCATTTTTAACTGATTGTGATATTATATCAAATGCTTCAGTATTATTTTTTAAATTAGGAGCATATCCACCTTCATCTCCAACTGATGTAATTAATTTATTTTTTTTAAGTACAAATGATAAATGGTGAAAAATTTCTGAACCATAACGAATTGCTTCTTTAATATTTTTTGAACTAATAGGTTGAATCATAAATTCTTGTATATCTAAATTATTATTAGCATGTTTTCCTCCATTAATAACATTAATCATAGGCATAGGCATAAAAAAATTTTTTATACCATAAATATTACCAATATATTTGTATAATGGTATTTGATGAAATAAAGAAGATGCTCTTGCATTAGCTAATGAAACTGCTAAAATAGTGTTAGCTCCTAAATTAGATTTATTTTCAGTGTTGTCTAAATTAATCATAATTTCATCAATATATGATTGATGAGATGAATTTTGATTAACTAAATATTTATTTAACATAGTATTAATTATTTTTACTGATTTTAGAACTCCTTGTCCTAAAAATCTTTTTTTATTATTATCACGTAATTCTATTGCTTCTTTTGATCCTGTGGAAGCTCCAGAAGGAACAGAAGCAATCCCAATTATATTATTATTTAAATGAACTTCTGCTTCAATAGTAGGATTGCCTCTAGAATCAATAATTTCTCGACCTATTATTTTTTTTATTTTAGACATTTTATTTCCTTAATATACTTAATAAGTATTAATAATAAATTATTTGAAATATATATACTAAAAAAGCATTAGAATAAATATAAATTTTTAATTTTTTTATATAAATTTTATAATTAATTCATTTATTAAATAATGTTATTAATTAATCTTTTTTTGTTGAAATCTTTTGATAGAAGATAAAATTTCTGTTTGTGCTTGAGATAAATCTCCCCAGTTTTCTATTTTACACCATTTTTTATTTTCCAAATCTTTGTAATGTTGAAAAAAATATATAATTTGTTGTTGTAATAGTTTTGGTAAATCTTTAATATTTTTAATTAATAGATATTCTTGTGAAATTGTGTTATGTGGTACCGCAATAATTTTTTTATCATTTCCCGATTCATCTATCATATTTAATATTCCTATAGGACGACATCTTATTACAGTTCCTGGAATAATAGAATATTTAGTTATGACAATTACATCTAATGGATCATCATCTAATGATAATGTATTATTTATATATCCATAATTACAAGGATAAAACATAGGTGTAGTAATAAAACGATCTACAAATAATATTCCATATTTTTTATTTACCTCATATTTTATTGGATTTGAATGAGAAGAAATTTCGATAATTACATTAATATCATTAGGAATATTTTCTCCAGAAGAAATATTATTATAATTCATGTTATTTTATCCTTTAATTATATTAAAAATTTTTTATATATATATTTCTTATAAATTTAATAATTTATACATTTTAAATATATATGATATGATAACAAATATTATTAATAATATTTATTAAAGTTAGTTAATTTTTTGTAAGGAAGATAATATATTATGGCTAGAGTTACAGTAGAAAAAGCTGTTAAAAAAATAGGTAACAGGTTTGATTTAGTTATTTTAGCTGCTAAAAGAGCAAGACAAATACAAATAAGAGGTAAAATTCCATTATTATCAGAAAAAAATGATAAAACAACTATTTTAGCATTACGCGAAATTGAACAAGGTTTAATTAATAAAGAAATTATAAATAATTATGAAAAAAATAATATAGAAGAAAAATTTAAATCTATAGATTTAAATGATTACTGATTTTTATATATTTAAGTATTATTTATTAATTTATACTTCATACATTCAATTTAATTTTATATTTAAAAATCGATATTTAATGCTTTTAAAGCATTTTCTTTTATAAATAATTTTCTGGGTTCAACCTCATCACCCATTAAAGTTGAAAATAATTGATCAGCTGAAATTGCATCTTGAATTGTTACTTTTAACATATTACGAGTTAAAGGATTCATAGTAGTTTCCCATAATTGACTTGGATTCATTTCACCTAATCCCTTATATCTTTGTATAGAAAGACTTTTTTTAGATTCTTTTAACAACCATTCCATTCCTTCTTCAAAAGAATTAATATTTTTATTTTTTTCTCCTTTTTTTACATAAAAAATACCTTTTTTTTGTAAAGAACATAATTTATTTCCTAATAAACATATTTTATTGTATTCATTACTTATAAAAAAATCATTATTTAATAAATATTTATTTATATTTTCATATTTATTTTCATAAATTACTAATTCAAAAATATTTTTATCAATATTTTTGTTTATCTTACCTGAAAATTTCATATTTATATAATTTTTATTTAAAAACAAAAGTAAATTATTTAACCATATATCTACATTATAATTATTTGATTGATTTAATTTTGTATTATACAATAGTGCATGTAATATTTTACTATCAATATTATATTGAGAATTTTTTATAATTTTTTTTATAGAATAATATTCATTAATTAATATCATTAATTTTTTATCAATTAATTTTTCTTCAGATTTTTTAAAATAAAAAACAGCTTTTTCTATAGCTGAATTTAGTATAAATGTTTCCATTTCTTCATTGTTTCTAATATAAAATTTTTTATTACCTTTTTTAATTCTATAAAGTGGAGGTTGTGCTATATATATATAACCTTTTTCAATAATATTAGGTATTTGACGATAAAAAAATGTTAATAATAAAGTACGAATATGTGCCCCATCTACATCTGCATCTGTCATTATAATGATATTATGATATCTTAAATTATCTAAATGATATTTTTCTAAATTAACACCTAATGCTGTAACTAAAGTTATTATTTCTTGCGAAGTAATAATTTTACTAAATTTAGCTTTTTCTACATTAAGAATTTTACCTTTTAAAGGTAAAATTGCTTGTGTTTTTCTATTTCTACCTTGTTTAGCTGATCCTCCTGCTGAATCTCCCTCTACTAAATAAATTTCAGATAATTCAGGATTATTTTCTTGACAATCAGATAATTTTCCTGGTAATCTTGATATGTTATTTATGTTTTGATTTTTTATTATATTTTTGGTTTTTCTAGCAATATCTCTTATTTTAGCTATGCTAATAATTTTTTCTACAATATTTTTAGCATCACTTGGATTTTCTAATAAAAAAAACATTAATTGTTTATTTACATAACATTCTACTAATGATTTTACTTCTGATGATATTAATTTTTCTTTAGTTTGAGAAGAAAATTTTGGATTTAAAATTTTTATTGATATAATTGCAATTAAACCTTCTCTAGTATCTTCTCCTTTTAAATTAATATTCTTTTTTTTATTATATCCTTCTTTGTCTATATAAAGTTTTATTGTTTTTGTTATAGCTGATTTTAATCCGGATAAATGAGTACCTCCATTTTTTTGAGGTATATTATTAGTAAAACAATATATTTCTTCATTGAATGAATTATTCCACTGCATAGCAATTTCTATATTAATATTATTATTTTTGGTATAACAATAAAAAATTTTTTGATTAATCAAATTAATATCTTTATTTAAATATTTTATATATTCTTTTATACCTCCCTTATATTGAAAAATATCTTTTTTATTTCTTTTATCATCAATAATTGAAATAATTAATCCTGAATTTAAAAAAGATAATTCTTTTAGTCTATTAGATAGAATTTGATAATTAAATTTTTGAACTGTAGTAAAAATATTATAATCAGGCCAAAATCTAATATGTGTTCCGGTAGTATTACTAATACCAATAATTTTTAATTTTTCTTGAGGTATTCCATAATAATATAATTGTTTATATAATTTTCCATTTTTTTTAATAATTAATTCTAATTTTTTTGATAAAGCATTTACCACAGAAATTCCTACTCCATGTAAACCTCCTGATAATTTATAAAATTTATTATTAAATTTACTACCTGAATGTAATATAGTCATAATAACTTCAGCAGCTGATATTTGAGCTTCTTTATGTATATCTGTAGGTATACCTCTCCCATCATCAATAATAGAAACAGAATTATCCTTATGTATAATTACTTGTATATTTTTACAAAAACCAGACAAAGATTCATCTATTGAATTATCTATAACTTCAAATACCATATGATGTAATCCTGTACCATCATCAGTATTGCCAATATACATTCCTGGTCTTTTTTTAACAGCATCTAATCCTTTTAAGATTTGAATACTTGAAGAATCATAATATTTATTTATCAAATTTAACTCTCATTTTTTTTAAAATTAAATAAAATTTATATTTTCATTGGCATAATTAAGTAAATTTTATTTTTATCATAATTATCTTCTATTTTAATACTAGAAATACTATCAATAAAAGATAATTTAATAAAATTACTTTCTAATATATTAATAACATCAATTAAATAATTAATATTAAATGATATTTGAATATCATTTGTTTTTTTATTTTGAAATTTTTCTATTTTTAATACTTCTTCAGCTTTTTCATTATTAATATTATTAGTAAAAATTTTTAAGTTTTTATTATTTAATAATAAATTTACTCCTTTTGTTCTTTCATTTACTAAAATAGAAATTCTATTTAAAGCATTTTTAAATAAAACACGATCAATTTTAATTATTTGATAGAATGATTTAGGTATAATTTCTTTATAGTCAGGAAAATTACTTGTAATTAATTTAGATATAAATTTTAAATTTTTAAAAGTAAAACAAATATTATTATTATTAATTTTAATATTAACTAATTCATTAGTATTATTAATTAATTTAGATAATTCAAAAATACTTTTACGAGGAATTATAACACTATAATTTATAATATTTTTATCTAAAATATATTTATAAAAAGATAATCTATGTCCATCAGTTGATACAATATTTAAAACATTATTTTTAATTTGCAAAAATAATCCATTTAAATATTTTCTTACATCGTTATCTGCTATTGAAAAATAAGTAGCATATATAAAATTTTTTAATATTTTATTTGTTAAATTAAATTCTATATCATGTTTTAAAAAACTTATATTTGGAAAATTATTTGCAGGTAAAGTAGTTATTGTAAAATGACAATTTTTTGTAGAAATAATCATTTTATTTATATTAAATACTATTTTTATATCATTTTTTTTAGGAAAAGAACGACATATATTATAAAATTTTTTTCCTTGAATAATAACAGAATATTTTTTATTTAAATATTTATTTTTAATAAAAGATGTAATTTCTATTTCTAGATTAGTACTTTTAAATAATACAATTCCATTATCTAAAATTTTTATTAAAATATTACTAAGATTAGGATGTAAAGATTTATTACTAACAATATTAGTAACATATTGTAATGGTTTAATTATTAATTCTCTATTAATAATAATATTATTTTCCATAATTCTTATTTTAAAAAAAATACACAATATAAAATTATAATTTATATACAATAATATACTATATATTTTACGGTCAAACTTAAAATAAATATATAATTTTTTAATTTGAAATAATAAAAAAATATGTATAAAAAAATTATTTTATGTATATAATAATTATATATTATATAAGTATAGGTGTAAACTAAATGAAACGTACTTTTCAACCATCTATATTAAAAAGAAATAGATCCCATGGTTTTAGATGTAGAATGAAAACAAAAAATGGTAGAAAAATTATAAATCGTCGTCGTACTAAAAAACGTATTTATTTAAGTGTTTCAGATAAAAAATTTAAATAAAAATGTTTAATTTTAATTTTACAAAAAATAAACGTTTAACTTCATTAAATTTTAATTCAATTTTTAAAAAAAATAATAGATTAAATAATTTATATTTTATTATATTAAATAAAAAAAATAATATTCAATATTCTAGAATAGGTATAATTATTCCTAAAAAAATAGTTCGTAAAACATATATTAGAAATAAATTTAAAAGAATAATTCGTGAATATTTTCGTTTAAATCAATATTATTTTTTTAATAGAGATTATATTATTATTTTATATAATAAAAACATATTAAAAATTGATATTTTTTATTTTAAAAAATATTTAAAAAATATATGGTTAAATTTTAGAAAAATAATTTAATATAAAAATAGGCTAAACTTGTTGTTTTACGTTATAATTAAATTTATATTTTTAACAAAAAAAATGAGAATATGAATAATGAATTCAAAAAATAATATTTTTTTAATTATTTTTTGTTTGTTTTTTTTTATTATTTTAAATAATTGGAAAATAATATATAATTATACAAAAAATAATACAATAAAAAATACTATTAATATTGATAATGACACTCATCTAGATAAGCAATCTAAGATTTTCTTTAAAGACATAAAAAAAGATAATGTTTTGATTAAAACAGATAAATTTTTTATATCTATTAACCCTTATGGGGGTAATATTGAAAAAGTACAATTATTAGACTATTTTGAAAAATTACATTCTAAAAAATTTTTTACTTTATTAAGAAAAAATACTGATTTTGTTTATCAAGTAACAAGTGGTGTTATAAAAAATAATAAATTAGGAAAAGATATTAATTTTTATAAAAATTCTAAATTTTTTACAAGTTCAAACTTTTTTACATTTAAAAAAAATAAAAATATATTAAAAATACCTTTTTTTTTCATAAAAAATAATATTTTATATATAAAAACTTTTATTTTTACAAAAGGAAGTTATTTAATTAAAATTAATCATCAAATTTTTAATTTAAATAATAAACAACCTATTAGTATAGGTATTTTTGGCCAAATAGATAAATCAAGCGTTACTCCTCAAAAATATTTAGATAAAAAACATAATAATGTTACTATAAAAACATTTGATGGGGTAGCTTTTTCAACAAAAGAAACAAAATTTAAGAAATATAAATTTCCTTATATTTTAAAAAAAAAAAACATACAATTTAAAACTTATACTGGATGGATAGCTATGTTACAACAGTATTTTACTTCAGTTTGGATTTTACCTAATTTTTCTAAAGAAAATACTGTTTATATAAAAAAAATATTTAATAATATTATTAGTATTGGTTTTAAATCTCCATTTTATTTAATTTTACCAGGACAAAAACATAATTTTACATCTCAATTATGGATAGGACCTAAAATTCAAGCAACAATGTCTCAGATAGTACCTTTTTTAGATTTAACCATAGATTATGGTTTTTTAGGATTTTTATCAAAATTATTATTTCAATTATTAAATTTTATTTTTAGTATAGTAAAAAATTGGGGAATTTCAATTATTATAATTACTATTATAATAAGGGTATTAACATATCCTTTATCTAAAAAACAGTATATAACTATTACTAAAATAAATGATTTACAACCAGAAATACAAAAAATAAAAGAAAAATTTGCTAATAATAAGGAACGTCTTAGTAAAGAAATAATTTTATTATATAAAAGGGAAAATTTAAATCCTTTTGCTGGATTTTTTCCATTTATTATACAAATGCCTATTTTTTTAGCTTTATATTATATGTTAATTAGTTCAATTGAATTAAGACATGCTAAATTTCTTTTTTGGATACAAGATTTGTCATCAGAAGATCCATATTATATTTTACCAATAATAATGAGTATTACTATGTTAGTTATACAATATTTTTCTCAAACTAAATTTGATAAAAATAATTTTATACAAAATAAATTTACATATATAATGCCTATTATTTTTAGTTTCTTTTTTTTATGGCTTCCTTCTGGATTAGTTTTATATTATATAATAAATAATTTAATTACTATTTTGCAACAAAAATGGATTATGTATCAAATAAATAATAAAAATTATAAAATTTCATAATTAAATTTAAAAATTTATGGAAAAACAATATTATACAATAATCGCAAGAGCTACTCCTTTAGGACAAGGTAGTATAGGGGTTATTAGAATATCTGGTAATAAAGTTATTAATGTAATTAAACATACATTAAAATTGAAATATATAAAACCAAGATATGCATATTATTTACCATTTTTTTATAAAAATAAAATTATAGATAAAGGTATTGTATTATGGTTTCCTAAACCTGATTCTTTTACTGGAGAAGATATTTTAGAATTACAATGTCATGGTAATGCAATATTAATTGATTTATTAATCAATGATATAATAACACATATTAATGGTGTGAGGATTGCATATCCAGGAGAATTTTCTAAAAGAGCTTTTTTAAATAAAAAAATAGATTTGACTCAAGCTGAAGCAATTGCTGATATTATTTCTGCTAATTCTAAACAAGCTATTTTTTCTGCAATGAATTTAATGAATGGTAAATTTTCATTATTATTAAAAAATTTTAAAGATTTAATTATTGATATGAGAATAAAAATAGAATCTTTTTTAGAATTTAATCATGAAAATAATTTTTCTATTTTTTGTAAAAAAATTTTAATAAAAATAAAAAAATCATTAAAATTTTTAATAAAAATTATACAATATGTAAAAAATGGAATAAAAATTAAAGAAGGAATTAAAATAGTGTTAATTGGACCTCCTAATTCTGGAAAATCTAGTTTAATGAATTTGATTACTAATAAAAATGTTTCTATAGTAACTGATATTCCTGGTACTACTAGAGATATTTTACATGAAAAAATTTATGTTAATTCAGTACCAATAGAGATTATTGATACAGCAGGCATTAGAAATACTACAAATAAAATTGAAGTTATAGGTATAGAAAAAACATTTCAAGAGATAAAAAATGCAAATTATATATTTTTAGTAGTAGAAGATCAAATATCAGAAAATATTTTATC
Organism: Enterobacteriaceae endosymbiont of Donacia crassipes; assembly: GCF_012569785.1. Classification (NCBI taxonomy): domain Bacteria; kingdom Pseudomonadati; phylum Pseudomonadota; class Gammaproteobacteria; order Enterobacterales; family Enterobacteriaceae; species Enterobacteriaceae endosymbiont of Donacia crassipes. The sequence continues at coordinate 438,048 of NZ_CP046202.1, read as the reverse complement.
TCAAATAATTAAAAAATATTTAAAAAATTTTTTAAAAAAAATTCCTATTATTATTATACGTAATAAAATTGATATTACAAATAGTAATTCAGAAATCATTCATCAAAATTATTATGTAATTATAAAATTATCTGTAAAAAATAAAAAAGGAATATCTATTTTAGCAAATTTTATAAATAAAAATATTGTGAATACTAATAGTAATGAAGATCAATTTACCGCTAGAGCAAGATATATAGATTCTTTAAATTCTATTAATAAATTATTAATTAAAGGACAAAAAAACTTTTTAAAAACTTATTCATTAGAATTAATAGCTGAAGATTTAAGATTAATACAAAAAGATTTAGATTTAATTACCGGAGAATTTACTTCTAAAGATTTATTAGATAATATTTTTTCACAATTTTGTGTTGGTAAATAATTATTATGCCTGAATTACCTGAAGTAGAAGTTATTAAAAATATGATACAACCTTTGTTAAAAGGTAAAATAATTAATTATTCTATTATTAGAGTTAAAAAATTAAAATATATTATTCCTAATGAAATTATTGAAATAAATAATCAAAAAATTTTAAATATTAAAAGAAGAGGAAGATATATTTTATTAATTTTAATAAATAATACAATTATTATTCATTTAGGTATGACAGGAAAGTTATTTTTACTAAATAATATAAAAAATTCTTTTCAATATCATAAACATGATCATATTGATTTAATTATTGATAATAATTTAATTTTAAGATATACAGATATAAGAAAATTTGGATTTTGGTTGTGGGAAAAAAAAAATTATAAAACAAATATTTTTTTAAAAAAATTAGGTTTTGAACCATTAACTAATGAATTTAATAATTTATATTTATATAATATTAGTAAAAAAAAAAATCTTCCTATTAAAATATTAATAATGGATAATAAAATTGTAACAGGAATAGGTAATATATATGCAAATGAATCATTATTTATATCAAATATATTACCTACACGCAACTCTAGTACTTTAAGTTTTAAAGAAATTACATTTTTAGTAAAAAATATTAAATATATTTTAAGTCAATCTATAAAATATGGGGGTTCTACCATTATTGATTATAGATTACCTGATAATAATATTGGTACTTATTCTAAGTATTTATATGTTTATGGAAAAAAAAATAAATTATGTAAGATATGTTATACAAAAATTATTAAAATAAATCAAAGAAATAGAAGTACTTTTTTTTGTTATAAATGCCAAAAATAATGTACATATTAAATAATTAATCTAATAAAGAATTTATTTCATTAAATATTTTATATTTACCTAAAATAATTTTACTTATAATTACTAAGAATAAAGATACTACTATTAGTATAGTAGCTAAAACATTAATTTCAGGAGTAATACCTATTTTTGCCATTGAATAGATTTTTAATGGTAAAATTTCATATTCTGGTCCAGTTACAAATGTTGATATTGTTATATCATCCATAGATAAAACAAAACTTATTAACCAACTAGAGATAATAACAGGAAAAATTATAGGTAATATTATTTTTGTTAAAATAATAATTTCATTAGCACCTAAATCTTTTGCAGCTTCTATTATACGATTATCAAAATTTTGTAATCTAGAATAGATATTAATAACTACATATGGAAAACAAAAAGTAATATGAGCAAATAATAAAGACCAAAATCCTAAAGGAAAATCTAATAAAATAAATAATAATAACAAAGAAATTCCCATCACAATATCAGGAGAAATAATTACTATAAATAATAAAGTATTTATTAATGATTTGATATATACATTATAATAATGTAAAGATAGAGCTGTTAATAAACCAATTAAAGTTGTAAAAGTTGCTGTAATAATACTAATACATAAAGAATGATATGTAACTTCTAATAAAGAATTATTATTTATAGTTAATAAATACCATTTAGTACTAAATCCTTCCCATATAATTCCAAAGCGTGATGAATTAAAAGAATTTATAATTAGTAATATAATAGGTATATAAAACCATAAATAAATTACATTTATAAAAATTATTCTACATATATATTTAAACATTTTTTTTAAATTCCTTTTTACTTAAAAAATTTATAATTTTAAAATATAATATTAAAAAAATACCAGTAAATAATGTTATTATATTACTTGTTGCTGCTCCTAAAGGCCAATCTCTAATATATAAAAATTGATTTTTAATTATATTTCCAATTAATAAATTTTTAGAACCACCCATTAAATCAGAAATATAAAACATCCCCATGCTAGGTAAAAAAACTAATAAACAACCTGCAATAATTCCTGAAGTAGTTAAAGGAATAACTATATAAAAAAAAATTTTCCATGATTTAGCACCTAAATCTTTTGCTGCTTCTATATAAAATTTATCTAATTTTTCAAAACTAGAATATATTGGCACTATCATAAACGGTAATAAAATATATACTAATCCTAAAATAATAGCACTAGGAGTATAAATAATATGAATAGGATAATGAATAATTTTTAAATATAGTAAAATATTATTTAACCATCCATTAATTCCTAAAAAAATTTTTAAACAATATATTCTAATTAAAGAATTTACCCAAAAAGGTAAGAATAGAAAAAATAACATTAAAGATTTTTTTTTTGCAGATATTTTAGTTAAACACCATGCAAATGGATAACCTATTAAAAAACATATTACTGTTGTAATTAATGAAATAAATAAAGTATTTATAAATACTTTAATATATAAATCATTAAATAACTTTAAATAATTATTTAATGAAAAGTAAAGTATTATTGAATCATAATTATCTTTTTTTAAAAAACTAATAATAATTAGTATTATACTAGGTAAAAAAATAAATAATAATAACCAACTAATAATTAAAAAAATTATAATTTTTTTAATATGTTTTATAATTTTGATCATAAGGCAATACAATCTCCCATGTTTCAATCCAATTAATTAACATTTTTTGATTGAGTGGATGATCAACATAAGGATCATTTTCATTAAAAAATTCACTTACAGTAATAATTTTACCATTATTAAGTTTTAATATAGATTCTAAAGTCATACCTTTATAATTTTTTTCTTGTATATAACCTATTAAACCTGTATTTACATTAGTATTTTGGTTAATTTTTTTTATTTTTAAGTCTTCTGGTCTTAATAAGACATGTATTTTTTCTCCTGGAAAAATATTAAACGGTACTTTTATAGTACAAATAAAATTTTCTAAATTAGCTTTAAATTTATTATTATTAATTTTTTCTAAAATAGAAGCATTAAATATATTAATATCTCCTATAAATTTTGCAACAAATAAATTTTTAGGTTCTTCATATATTTCTCTAGGAGTACCATCTTGTTCTATTTTACCATTACGTAATAAAATAATTCTATCTGATATACTTAAAGCTTCTTCCTGATTATGTGTTACTAAAATAAAAGTAATACCTAATCTTCTTTGTAATGCTTTTAATTCATTTTGCATTTTTTTTCGTAATCTATAATCTAAAGCTGATAATGATTCATCAAGCAATAATAATTTTGGTTGATTTATTACTGCTCTTGCTATAGCTACTCTTTGTTGTTGTCCTCCAGACAATTCATGTGGTTTGCTATTCATAAAATTTTTTAATTGTACTATATCTAAAATTTTTTTTACTTTAGTAATTATTTCTTGATAGTTTTTTTTTTGCATTCTTAATCCAAAAGCTATATTATCAAATACAGACATATGAGGAAATAATGCATAACTTTGAAAAACAGTATTAATTTGTCTTTTTTCAGCTGGATATTTTGTTATTTCTGTATTATTTAAAATAATTGTACCACTATCTACTTTCTCTAAACCAGCTATTAAACGAATAATAGTTGTTTTACCACAACCTGAAGGACCTAATAAAGTAATAAATTCTCCATCATTTATACTTAAATTTAAATTAGAAATAATTTTTTTACCATAAAAAGATTTATTAACATTTATAAGATTAATTAATATTTTTTTAAAAATTTTTTTTTTCATAATAATACTCTAAAAAATATTATTTTTTATTTAACTTTAAAAAAGTTAAAATAATAACTTTAAATATTAAATTTTATTTTTCAATAAAAATTATTTTAAATATTTTTTTATAATTTTAAATTAATGGTATTCCTTTTTCAATAATTCCACCTCCTAAACAAATTTTATGATAGTAAAATACAGCTGATTGTCCTTGTGTAATACTAGAAATAGGAGTATAAAAATATACTTTAATTTTATTTTTATTTAAAGAAATAATTTTACAATTAATATCTTTTTGACGATATCTAGTTTTAATCATATATGTTTTTTCTATTATTTTAGAAACATTAGTAATCCAAGTAATTTTTTTTATTATTAATCCAATAAAATACAAATGTAAATTTTCTTTATTTTGTATAACAATTAAAATATTATTTTTAATATCTTTTTTATATACATACCATGGTTCATTTCCATAAAATATTGATCCACCTAATCCGATTCGTTTTCTTTGTCCTATGGTATAATGAATTAAACCTTTATGTTTTCCTATGATTTTGCCATTTATATCTGTTATATTACCTTCTTTAGAAGTTAAATATTTATTTAAAAAATTAGGAAAATTTTTTTTACCTATAAAACAAATTCCCATCGAATCTTTTTTAAATGCATTAACAAATTTAAATTTTTTTGCAAAATATCTTACTTCTTTTTTTTTTAAACCGCCTATAGGAAATAAAATTTTTTTTAATTGTTTTTCTTTTATTGTATATAAAAAATAACTTTGATCTTTATCATCATCTAAACCTTTTAGTAAAAAAATATGATTTTTAATTTTTTTACAACGGACATAATGTCCTGTACTGATAAAATCAGCTTTTAAATTTTTTATAGCAAAATTCATAAAATATTTAAATTTAATAATTTTATTACATAAAATATCTGGATTTGGTGTATTACCTTTTTGATATTCATCAAGAAAATTTTTAAAAACATAATTCCAATATTCAAATGAAAAATTAATTTTATGTAAAGGAATATTTAATTTTTTACATATAATTTCTGCATGATATAGATCTGTTTTACTATTACAAGTATTATTTATATCATCTTCTTCCCAATTTTTCATAAATAATCCTTCTACTTGATAATTTTGTTTTTTTAATAACCAAGCAGAAAAAGAAGAATCTATTCCTCCAGACATAGCAATTATAACTTTTTTTTTTAACATATTTTATGTAAAATAATACTTTTATATAAAATATATAATAATATTTTTTGTAAAAAAAAAATATATTTATTAATAATATTTTTATATTTTTTTTATAACATCTATACCTAGAAGGTATAATCCTTGTTTTAAAAACAAGGATGTTAAAAAAACAATTTTTAATCTACTAATTTTTAGTTTAATATCTTTTATATTTAAAATATTACAATTTTCATAAAAAGAAGAAAATAACACTGTAATTTTATATAACCAATTACATAATAAGTGAGGAATTCCCTTATTAACAATTTTAAAAATAATTTCTTCAAAATCTAAAAATGATATAGCAAGATCAAATTCATAACTAGATATAAAACTAATTTCTAAATTCAAAAAATTATTTAAATTAATATTAGCTTTTTTTAATAAAGATATAGCTCTTACATAAGCATATTGAATATATAAAGAAGTATTCCCATTCAATGATAACATTTTTTCCCAACTAAAAATATAATTATTAATTCTATTTTTAGATAGATCAGCATATTTAATAGCACCTATTCCAATTTTTTTAGATAAATCTTCTAATATTTTTGTTTTAATTAAAGGATTTTTTTTTAAAATTATATTTTTAGCTCTAATGATAGATTCATCAATTAAATAATTTAATTTAATATTTGTTCCTTCTCTTGTTTTAAAAGGCTTATTATTTTTATTTAAAATCATACCAAACATATGATGTTCTAATTGTAAATTATTAGGTACATATTTCGCATTTCTAACTATTTGGAAAATTTGATTAAGATATTGATTTTGACGTGAATCTACATAATAGATAATTCTATCTGCTTTAAAAATATCATAACGATATTTAATACATGCAATATCTATTGTAGCATAAAGATAGGCACCATCTTGTTTTTGAATAATTATTGCCATTAATTTTCCTTTTTTATTTTGTATTCCTTTAATAGGAATCATAATTGTTCCATTATTATTAACAGCAATTCCTTTTTTTTTTAAATCTTTAATAATATTAGGAATCATATCATGATATTTACTTTCACCCATAGTATCACGATGAGTAAGTTTAATATTTAATTTATTATATAATTGATAATTATAATTCATAGTAATATTAACTATTTTTTTCCATATTTTTAAACAAGAACTATCTTTTTGTTGTAATTTTACTACATAATATTTAGCTAATTTGGTAAAATTAATATCTTTAACATATTTTTTTTGTGCTTGTTTATATAATTTTTCTATATCAGAAAGTAAAAAATCAATTTTTTTATTTTTTAATTTTAAAAAAGCAATAAGCATTCCAAATTGAGTACCCCAATCACCAATATGATTTGATTTAATCACATTATGTCCAACAAAAGATAAAATACGTACCATTGAATCTCCTATAATTGTAGATCTTAGATGTCCTACATGCATTTCTTTTGCTATATTAGGACTAGAATAATCAACAACTATATTTTTAAATATAATATTTTCTGTTAATCCTAATTTTTTAGAAATCATTAATAAATTAATTTGATTAGATAACCATTTTTTTTTAAGAAAAAAATTAATATATCCTGTTTGCGATATTGTAATTTTAGATAAAATATTATTTAATTTTAAATTTTTTACTACTTTTTTAGCAAGATCATTAGGATTCATTTTTAAATGAATAGCAGCAGAAATAATACCATTTATTTGGTAATTCCCAAATATTTTTTTTTTACATGGACGTAAAATAACATTATATTTAGATGGTATGCCTGATTGAATCATTGATTTATGAATTTTTATTGAAAGAAATTTTTTTATGTTCATTTATTTTCTTTTTTTTTATATGAATAATTATAAATTTTAAATAAAAAATGTTTTAATATATTTATGTATATATAAAATATATAATAATATTACAATTTAATATATTTAAAAAATTAATTGGTAATTAAGATTAGTTTATTTTTTATATATAAATTTTTTAAAAAATATTGTTATATATAATATATAAATTATTATTAATATTTTAAAATTAAAAAAATATCAAATATATTAATAATATAAAATATCATAATATTTAATAAAATTATTTTTATTCTAATAAAAAAACAATATTATATATTTTAAATATATAAAATTTTTATTTATATAAATTATTATTTTAAATGAAATAAATTTCATATTAAAATAATTAATTATTTAATGAAATTTTTTATAAAAGGTTTTATAGATGATAAAAAAAATTTTTTGTGGTGAAATTAATAAAAATTTTCTTAATAAAGAAATAATTCTTTATGGATGGGTCCAAAATTATAGAAATTTAGGAAAATTAATTTTTATTAATTTAAAAGATAGAGAAGGTATAATTCAAGCAGTTTTTAAACCTGAATATAAAATAGCTTATAATATAGCAAATACATTACGTAATAATTTTTGTGTAAAAATTAAAGGAAAAATAGTAAAAAGAGCAAAAAATAATAACAATATAAAATTATCAACAGGAGAAATTGAGATTATTGTATTTGATATTTTTATTTTAAATAAATCTAAATCCTTACCTATAGATATTAATATGCATAATACAGAAGAAATTAGATTAAAATATAGGTATTTAGATCTAAGACAATTTAAAATGATTAAAAATTTAAAATTAAGATCAAATATAATGTTTTATATTAGAAATTTTTTAGAAAAAAATAAATTTTTAAATATTGAAACTCCTATATTAACAAATTCTACATTAGAAGGATCAAGAGATTATTTAGTACCTAGTAGAATTACTAAACATCATTTTTATGCTTTACCACAATCTCCTCAAATTTTTAAACAATTATTAATGATTTCTGGATTAGATCGTTATTATCAAATTGCTAAATGTTTTCGTGATGAAGATTTACGTTCAGATCGACAACCAGAATTTACACAAATTGATATAGAAATGTCTTTTATAAAATCAAATATATTTAGATTATTTATAGAAAAAATGATATTTTATATATGGAAAAAAATAAAAAATGTATCTTTAAATAAATTTAAAGTTTTTACTTTTCAAGAATCAATGGAAATTTTTGGAACAGATAAACCTGATTTAAGAAATAAATTAAAACTTGTAAATCTAAGTAATTTTTTTATTAAAACAAATAAAAAAAGAATTGTTTCTATTAATATTAAAAATAAATATATATCTAATATAAAATTAAAAGATTTAAATAAATATATATTATATATTAATAAGTATGGTACAAATGACTTAAATGTTTTTAAAGTATATAAAAATAAATTAATTAATTTATTTAATAAAAAAAATACATATTTTTTAAATTTAAACCAGTATGAAACACAAAATATTATTATTAAAAATAATGCCTATGATAATGATATTATTTTTATTGGAACAGAATATTTATATGATAATATATCTTCAATGGGATATTTAAGAGAAAAATTAGGAAAAGATTTAAATTTAATTAAAGATAAAATCTATTATCCATTATGGATAATTGATTATCCATTATTTAAAAAAGATAAAATAGGTAACTTAGTTTCAATGAATCATCCTTTTACATCTCCAAAAGATTATTCTGTAAATAATTTATATAATCTCTTGGAACAAAATCCTCAACAGATAATATCTAATTCATATGATTTAGTTATTAATGGCTATGAAATCGGTAGTGGTTCTATGAGAATAAATAATTATAAAATACAAAAAAAAATATTTAATATTCTTAAAATAAGTCAAATTAATCAACAAAAAAATTTTGGTTTTTTTTTAGAAGCTTTAAAATTTGGTACTCCCCCTCATATAGGAATTGCTTTAGGATTAGATAGATTAGTAATGTTACTAGCTAATACGAATAATATCCGTGATGTTATAGCATTTCCTAAAACAACATCTGCAAATTGTTTATTAACTCATGCTCCTAACAAAATTGATAATTATTTACTTAAAGATTATGGATTATCATATATATTTTAATATATAAAGGAATATTTTATGTCTGGACATAGTAAATGGTCTAATACACGTTATCGTAAAAAATTTCAAGATAATAAAAAAGATAAAATTTTTTCTAAAATTATTAAAGAATTAAACTCAGCTATTCAAACAGGAAAAGGAATAAATCCACAATATAATTCAAAATTACGTTTAGTTATAGGAAAAGCATTAACTTATAATATGAGTCGTATTACAATTAATAATATTTTGAAAAAAAATATAAATAAAGAAAATAAAAACCAATTAAAAGAAATTTATTATGAAGGTTATGGCCCTGAAAATATTGCATTATTAATAAAATGTTTAACAAATAATAATAATAGAACCGTATCTTTTATACGTAAAATTTTAAAGAAAATTGGAGGTAATTTAAAACAAAAAGGTGCAGTAGATTATATGTTTAATAAGCAAATCTTTATTACATATTTATATAAAAATAATGCAGATTATGTTATGGATATAGCAGAAAAGTTAAAAGCAAATGATATTATTTTAAATAAAAAAAATATTCAAATAATTTTTACAAAAAAAAAATATAAATTTCTTACAAAAGAAATAAAAAAATTTAAAATAAAACCAACTAAAATTGAATTAAAAATAGAACCATTTATAAAAAAAAAAATTAATATTTTCACAAAAGACAAATTAATTTATTTAGAATCTGTATGTAAAAAAAATAAAGATATTAAAAATTTTTATCATAATGCAGAATTTTAATATATTATTAATTATAATAATTTTATTTTTATTACAAAATAATAAATAATATTATATAAATATAATAAAATTATATTTGTATAATAAATATTAAAAATTTTTTTAATAATTTTAAATTTTTAAAAATAAATTATTTAAAATAATTAGATTAATATCATATAATAAATTATATATTAATATATAAATATTTTTTATATATAAATATTATAAAGTAGTGTTATTAGACATTTTTTAATAATTATTTTTTATTATTAAAAAATGTTTTCTATAAAAAATTTTTATTTATATATTTCTAATATAGGATCTATACCAGCAATAACATTTCCTGTATATTTTTTAATTTTATTAATTTTTTCAATATTAGAAATTACAATTGGTGTATATATAGATTTAGCCATTTTTTTTAAGAATTCTAAGTCTAGTTCGATAATTATTTCACCTTTTTTTACAATATTAGTTTTATTTAAATCAAATTTTCTTATGAATCCTTGACCTTTTAAATTTATCGTATCAATTCCAAAATGAATAAACAATTCAATGTTATTATTAGTTTTTATTGAAAAAGCATGATTAGTATCAAAAATTTTACCTATTATTCCATCAACAGGAGATACTATAATATTTCCGATTGGATCAATAGCAATACCATCTCCTACTATTTTATCTGAAAAAACCATGTCAGGAACTTTTTCTATATTAATAATTTTTCCTGAAATAGGAGCAAAAATTTTAGTAATCTCAATCTTTTTAGATTTTTTATTGAAAAAATTAGAAAAAATGTTCATATTTTACCTTTTTAAAAAATAATTTTTTTTATTAAATTCTAGTAATAAAGTTTGAATCTTTCTAATTGTAGGTTGTAATAAAATGTTATTGGCTAATTCTTTAGCTTTAGTTATTTTAATATTACGAATAATATTTTTAATTTTTGGAATAGAAATAGCATTCATACTTAATTCATCTAATCCCATACCTAATAATACAGGAATAAAAAATTCATCACTTGCTAATTCACCACACATTCCTGTCCATTTGCCTTCTGTATGAGAAGCATCTATTACTTGTTTAATAAGACATAAGATTGCTGGATGAATAGGATTATATAAATGTGAAATTAAATCATTTCCTCGATCTACAGCTAATGTATATTGTGTTAAATCATTTGTACCTATACTAAAAAAATCAATTTCTTTTATTAAAAAATGAGCTATTATAGCTGATGCTGGAGTTTCTATCATTATACCTATAGAAATATTTTTATTAAAATCATATTTTTGTTCTTGCAATTGTTTTTTTAAAAATTTTAATTCATCTTTTAAAAGAAGAACTTCATCTATTGAAATAATCATAGGAAACATTATACATAATTTACCAAAAGAAGAAGCTCTTAAAATAGCTCTTAATTGTGTATGTAAAATATCTTTTCTATCAATACTTATTCTAATTGCTCTATAACCTAAAAATGGATTTTCTTCTTGAGGTAAATTCATATATGATATTTTTTTATCGCCACCTATATCCATAGTCCTGATAATAACAGATTTTTTATTCATATTTATTGCTAATGTTTTATAAACAAAAAATTGTTCTTCTTCTGAAGGGAAAGAGTCACGATTCATAAATAAAAATTCTGTTCTATATAATCCGATACCATCAGCACCATTATTTTTAATATTTTGTAATTCTTTTAATGATCCTATATTACCACAAATTTTAATTTGATAATTATCTTTAGTTTTAGCAGGTAAATTACTAATTTTTTTTAATTTTTCTTTTTCTATCATATATTTATTAAATAATAGTTTTTTTTCTTTTATTATTTTTTGAGAAGGATTAATAAAAATATTATTATTAATACTATCTAAAATAATATAATCATTTGTTTTAACTTTTTTTGTAATATTACCAGTACCAACAATTGCTGGTATTTCTAATGAACGTGCTATTATAGCTGTATGAGATGTTTTACTTCCTAAATCAGTAATAAATCCTAAAATTTTTTTTAAATTTAATTGTGCTGTTTCTGATGGTGTAAGATCTTTTGCAATTAAAATTACTTTTTCATTTATATTATTTAAATTAATAGTATTTAAATTTAAAATATTTTTTATTAAACGATCACCTATATCTTTAATATCACTAGCTCTTTCCTTTAGATATTGATCATGTAAATTTTGTAATATTTTAATTTGAGATTTTACAACGGAATCTACTGCTGCATCTGCTGATATAAAATGATTTTTTATTAATAAAATAACTTCTTTTGTCATTTCTTCATCTTGAAGCAAGAGAATGTGTCCATCAAGAATTGATTTTTTTTCAGAATTATTATTTTTAAGTAATTTTATTTTTATATATTCTAATTGTTCTATAGATTTTTTTTGACTATTTAAAAATTTATTAATTTCTATATCTATTTGATTATCAGTAATTTTTTTACGATTAATAATAATATTATCTATTTTTAATAAAAATGCTTTACCAAATGAAATGCCAGGAGAAGCTAAAATTCCTGAAATCATATTTTTTACCTCTAATGTATTAAAATTACATATTGAATATCATTCAAATAATTTTATAAAATTAATGTAATATTTAAAATTAAATTATTTTATAAAATTTAATAATTTATTTATAAATTTTGAATAATATTAGATAAATGTTCAATAGCTTTTTTTTCATCTTTTCCAGAAGTTTTTAAAATAATTAAAGTTCCCTTAGTTAATCCTAAAGTTTGTATTTTAAATAAGCTTTTAGCATTTACTGTTCTACCATTAGATGTAATAGTAATGTCAGAGACAAAATTTTTGGCTTCTTTTACAAAAAGTGCTGCAGGACGAGTATGAAAACCATGAATATTATTAATAATAATTTCTTTTTGTAACATTATTTTTCCCTAAATTTTAATATATTTAAATAAATTTATATAATTTAAATAATACAATTTATTTTATTTATAATAAATTATAATAAATTATAATTATAAATTATATAAATAATTATGATATATTTTAAATATTTTATTTAATAAATAACATAGATCAACTATATTGGCTAGTAAATTAATTAATTAACATTTTAATAAAAATTTATTAAATAAATTTTATTCTATATAAAATATATATCATGTTTAAATATATTTATAAGGTCAATAAAATGAACATAAAAATTTTTGATAAAAAATTTAATAAAAATAATATTTCTATTCAAACTATTTTATTTCTGATAAAAAAATATAATACCCCATTTTGGTTATATTGTGCAGAAAATATAAAAAATAAAATTTTACAATTAAAAAAATTTGATATAATAAGATTTTCACAAAAATCTTGTTCTAATATAAATATTTTAAAATTAATGAGACATGAAGGAGTTAAAATAGATGCTATTTCATTAGGAGAAATAGAAAGAGCTTTAGTTGCTGGATATAATCCAAAAAATATAAATGATATTGTTTTTACATCAGATGTTTTTGAAAAATATACATTAAAACGTATTATTTCTTTGAATATCACTGTTAATATTGGATCAATAGATATGTTACATCAATTAGGTAAATTATCTAAAAATCATAATATATGGTTAAGAATTAACCCAGGTTTTGGACATGGTCATAATAAAAAAACAAATACAGGAGGAGAAAATAGTAAACATGGCATTTGGTATCAAGATTTAAAAAAATCTATTTTTTTAATAAAAAAATATAATTTAAATTTAATAGGTTTACATATGCATATAGGTTCAGGAGTAAATTATGAACATTTACAAAAAGTATGTGATTCAATGTTATATAATGTACTACGATCATATATGCCAACAATTAATATTATTTCTGCAGGGGGAGGTTTGCCAATACCTTATAAAAAAACTGATATTATAGTTGATACTAATCATTATTTTAATTTATGGGATAAAACAAGAAATATTCTTAATAATTTTTTTAAAAAAAATATAAAAATAGAAATTGAGCCAGGAAGGTTTTTAGTAGCTGAATCAGGTATATTAATTTGTCAAGTATGTGCTATAAAAATTATTAAAAATAAAAGATTTGTTTTAGTTAATGTTGGTTTTAATGATTTAATTAGACCTGTAATGTATGGTAGTTATCATTATATATCTGCAATTTCATTTAAAGGAAGAGATATGTCTGATGATCATAAAATTGCAACTATTGTTGCAGGTCCTTTATGTGAATCAGGAGATATATTTACTCAATTAGAAAGTGGAGAAATTAATTTTTTTATGTTACCACAAGTAAATATTAATGATTATTTAATTTTTCATGATACTGGAGCATATGGTGCATCAATGTCTTCTAATTATAATAGCAGACCTTTAATTCCAGAAATTTTAATTGAAAATAATATTCCTAAATTAATAAGAAGACGCCAAAAAATAGAAGAATTAATTAATTTAGAATTATGTTAAAATAATTTTATTTAAATTTTAAGTAAAGAACTTAAATATTTTTTTTTAAAATAAAAAGCTTTAGGAGAAATATATAAAAATTTTCCATTTTGATCAATTGTTTTAGTTAATTGTTTTTTATTACTTTTATTTTTAACTATTAACATATAACCATTATAATAATTAATGTTTTTTAATTGTCCCATAATTAATAATTTTATTAAATTATTCCAATCATTATTTAATTTTATTTTATCTTTAATAGAAGGTTCCCAAAAAAATGGATTACCTATTTTTTTTTTCAACATAGGAGTATTTATATTTTTAGTTATAATAGGTATCCATAAAATTTTAGATATTTTTTTATATAATTGATTTTTATAAAAAGATAAACTTTTTTTAATTAATAAAGGGAATGAACAAATAAAACAATCATTTAAGATTTTATTTTTTAAATTTACAGTAATTGTTTTAATTTCTATTCCAAGATATGGAATATCCTGATTTAATTTATTATTTTGTTTTTCCCCTGTTAAATAATATTCAATTAATTTTCCTATTATCCCCTTGTCTTTTATAGAGTTATAATTTATTGGATAATTTAACCATTTTATAATATCAATAATGTAATAACCAGTTATTAATTTTGCTCTTAAAAACAAAATATTTTCATTTGGTATAATTGTAGAAAAAATTTTTTTCATATATATAAAAATTTATTTATTAATTATAATATTATTTAATAATTTTAAAATTTAATTTTGATAACATAATTTATAAAAATTATAAAATTTTAAAAAATTTAAATATTAAATTATTAATTTACATATTTATTTATAGTTAAAATATAATAACTACTATACTAGTAATTAATATTTAAATATGTAATTATATTATATTTTAATATAAAATTTTAATTTTTTTATAAAAACATAAATATGTTTGCAATTTATTATTCAAATAATATTGATATTTTATTAAATTTAATAAAAATTCAAGTTAAAAAATATCCTTTAAAAAAGGTATTAGAACCGGAACTAATATTATACGAAAATTATGAAAATTTTTCTGAATTAATAAAAATTAAATTTTCAAATATATTAGGAATATATGGAAATATAAATTTTATTAATTTTGAAAAATTTATTTGGAATATATTTAAAACAATAATTCCTAACTTGGATAAAGGTGATTTTTTATATAAAGGAAATATTGTTTGGTTAATATTTTTATTAATTCCAGAATTAATATCTACGATAGAATTTAAAAATTTTAGAAAAAATTTTAAATTTAAAATTCAAGATACTAAATATTTATTTCAATTATCGGAACAAATATCTCATTTATATGATCATTATCAAAAATATAAACCAGAATTATTATTAATGTGGACAAAAAACAAAATTGAACCTTTATTGAAAAATAAACATCAAATATGGCAAGCAAAATTATGGAAAACATTATTAATTTATTATAAAAATATTTTACATAAAGAATTATGGCATTATGGTAAATTATATGATTTTTATCAAAAAAATAAAAAATCTAAACAATTTAGATATGATTTACTCCCACAAAGAATATTTATTTTAGATATACAAAGCATACCTTTAATATATTTAAAATTATTAAAAAAATTAGAAAAATATATGGAAATACATATTTTATTATGTACTCCTTCTAAACATTATTGGGATAATTTTATTTATAATCAAAATAATAAAAAAATTAATTTTAATAAATTATTATTTTTATGGGGAAATTATACTTTAAATAATATTAATAAATTAGTAGATTTACCATCTAGGTGTATTAAAACATTTATAAAATATAATAATATAAGTTTATTAAATCATATTAAAAATGATTTTTTATATATAAAAGAAAATAATATAAATTTAAAAAAGAAAATAAATTATTTGGATAAATCTATACAAATAAACATTTGTGAAGATTTTTATACAGAGATAACACTATTATACAATAATATAATATATACTTTAAAAAAAAATCAAAATTATTTTTTACATGATATAATTGTTATTTCCCCTAAATTAAAATTATATATTCCATTTATTAATTCTATTTTTAGAAATATTAATCTTCCTATTAATATATATTCTAATTTAGATAATATGAAAAATTTAGATATTTTAAATAAATTTTTATTTTTATTAGATTTATCTTATAAAGATTTAACTCCTCATGAAATTTTCTTTTTATTAGATAATAAATTTATATCTAAAAAATTTTCTTTAAGTAAAAAAGATATAAAATATTTATATTATTGGATAAAACATGTAGGTATTAAATATAATTTGAATATTAAAAATTTTAATAAAATTTCTTTACCCAAAGATCAATATACATGGAAATTAGGTTTATATCGTATATTTTTAGGTTTTACTTTAAATACAAATTTTGGTCAATGGAAAAATCTTATTCCATATAATATATCAATGGGATTATCTAAAGAATTATTAGGAAAATTTATTTATTTTTTATTAAAATTAGAAAAATGGAAAAAAAAATTAAAAAAAAATTTTTCTTTAGAAAAATGGAAAAAAAATTTATTAAATCTTTATTATGATTTTTTCCCAGAATCTAATTTAGTATCAAAAAATATATATTTTTTTTTAAAAAAAATTTTATTTTTCCTTAATCAAGGATTAAGTTTTAAATACAAAAAAAAAATTTCTATTAATATAATAAAAAAAAAAATTGATTATTTAATTAAAAAAAAATATAAAAATTTTTATTTTTGTATAAATAAAATAAATTTTTGTCCTTTTCATGTATTTCAAAATATGACTTTTAAAAAAGTTTTTATGATAGGTATGAATGATAAATATTTACCAAAAAAAATAAATCCTATAATTTTTGATTTAACTAATAAATTTTCTAATAAAAATGAAAAAAATTATTTAGACAAAGAAAAAAATATTTTATTAAAATTAATAATTTCTACAGAAAATAAATTATTTATTAGTTATACAAATAATAATTTAAATAATGATGATAATAATCTATCTACATTAATTAATGAATTAATATTATATATTTCAAAAAATTATTATTTAAAAAATAATTTTATTAAATATTTTTATAGAAATTATCAAAATAATTTTTTAATAAAAAAACAAAATATTTCATATTCTAACAATTCTCAAAAATTGAAAATAGTAAATATTACTAAATTATCAATTAATAATTTAATTAATTTTTGGAAACATCCTGTTAAAGGTTTTTTTAATCAAAGATTTAAAATATATTTAAAATATTTACATGATATAACAACACCTGATATAGAACTATTTAAAATCAATCCATTACAAGAATTTTTAATAAAAAAACAAATACTACATACACTTTTATCAAATAAAAATATTAATGATCTATATATTTATTATTTAAATAAAGGTATTTTACCTTATGGATATTATGGGAAAATATGGTGGGAAGAAAAAATTCATAAAATAAACCAAATATTAAATAAGCAATTTAAAAAATATCAATATGTAGAACAAATTAATAAAATTAATTTAAATATTTCTAATCTTATATTAGAAGGTAATATTAATTATTTTAGTTATCGAAATAATTATATTATATTAGAACCTAAAATAATAGATATTAAATCCATTATTAGTTTGTGGATCAATCATTTAATTTTATGTATTTATAATAATAAAAAATTTTTGTTATCTATTTATGGTATAGAAAATACAAAATTCAGTTTTCAATTTTTCGAAAAAAATCAAGCTTATTTTTTATTAGAAAAATATATTAATGGTTATTTACAAGGTATAAATAATCCTATTTTATTACCTATAAAAAGTTCTTGGATATGGATAAAAGATTGTTATGATAAAATTACAAAACATATTATTATGGATTCTTATGTGCAAAATAAATCAAAAAAAAAATTTTTTTACTATTGGAATAATAATAATATTATGAATGAATGTAATGATCCATATTTTCAAAAATTAAATTTTTATTTAAATAATAAAACTTGGTTAGATACTAAAAAATTAATAAAAAAATGGATGTTTGATTTACTTTACTATAGTATTTAATAAACAATATGACAAATAAACTAACAAATTTTAAAGAATTTAATCCTTTTAAAGAAAATCTTAAGGGTCAATTTTTGATTGAAGCATCAGCAGGTACTGGTAAAACATTTAATATTATTATTATATATTTAAGAATGCTTTTAGGATTACATCAAAAAAATACAAATATAAAACCACTAAATGTAGAACAAATTCTAGTGGTAACTTTTACTGATATTGCAATACAAAATTTATATAAAAAAATTAAAAATAGTATTTATCTTTTAAGAATTGGATGCATACAAAAAAAAAGTAAATATGATATTATAAATAATATTATTAGAGAAATAAAAGATTATAAAAATGCTAATATTTTATTATTAAAAGCTGAAAAAAATATAAATAATGCATCTATTTATACAATACATTCTTTTTGTCAAAAAATTTTAAATTTAAAAAATTATGAAATTCATAATTTTTTATTTAATAAAAAAATTATTAATGATGAATTATTTTTACAAAGAAAGGCTTCTATAATATTTTGGAAAACATATTTATATGATTTACCTAAAGAAATAATAAAAATAATTTTATTATATTGGAAAACTCCAGATGATTTATTAAAAACATTATTACCATTGTTATCACAACAAAAATTACCAATTATAAAATATCCTTTTAAAAATCGGAATCTTTGTGTACAATTTTATAAAAACAAAAAATATATTAAAAACATAAAAAAATATTGGATAAAATATAAAAATAATATAATTAATATTATTAATAATTCTAATGTTAATAAACATATTTATAATAAAAAATTTATAAAAAATTGGATAAGTATTATTAATAAATGGAGTTTAATAGAAACTAAAAATTATTTCTTTCCTAAAGAATTATCTAGATTTTCTCAAAAAATATTAATTAATAATACTATTAATAATATTAATCCACCTATATATATATTATTTCAATATATTGACATTTTTATAAATAAAATTATTAATTTAAAATATCTAATAATTACTAAAGCAATCAAATATATAAAAAAATATGTGTTACAAAAAAAAAGGAATAATAACGAAATAAGTTTTAATGATTTATTAAATATTTTAAATAAAAGTTTAAATACTAGATTTGGTATTCAAATTATAGAAGATATAAGAAAATTATTTCCTGTAATATTAATAGATGAATTTCAAGATACAGATATACAACAATATAATATTTTAAAAAAAATTTATTTCAATCAAAATAATGATTTAATGATCCTAATAGGAGACCCTAAACAAGCAATTTATTCTTTTAGAGGTGCTGATATTTTTACTTATTTAAAAGCTTCATTAGAAATTAAACAATGTTATACATTAACATATAATTGGCGTTCTTCAAGCACCATGATTAATGGTATTAATAAATTATTTTCTAATAGAACTTATCCTTTTGTATTTAAAAATATAATATTCAATCCTATTAAATATTCATCAAAAAAATTAAATGATCATTTTATTATTAATAATAAAATAAAATCTGGAATAACTTTTTGGTTTATTGATAAAATAATGGATATAAATTTATATAGACAAAAAATATCATATATTTGTGCATATGAAATATGTCAGTTAATAATTTTAGGAGAAAAAGGACAAGCTTTTTTACAAAAAAATAATGAAAAAAAAAATATTAATATTTCAGATATAACTGTTATAGTTCGCAATAGATTTGAAGCCATAATTTTACAAAAAGAATTTGTAAAATTTAATTTACCTTTTATTTATTTATCTAATTCTAATAATATTTTTGAAAAACAAGAAGCTAAAGAATTATTTTTTTTATTAAAAACCATTTTAAAACCAAATAAAAAACAAAAAATTATAAATGTTTTATCAAGTACATTATTTAATATTAATTTATCTTTTTTTGATGAAAATAATCAAAAAAATTATATAGAAAAAATAATGAATAAATTTAATAAATATAAATTAATTTGGGAAAAATATGGAATTTTAAGTATGTTAGAAGAAATTTTTATACAAGATAAATTTATTTCTCAAATAAATATTTCAAATCAGTTTATGAGAAAAAAAATAAAAAATATTTTATATTTAGGTGAAATAATACAAACATCATGTTTTGATATAACAGATCTTAAAAAGACAATAGTATGGTTATTACAACAGATTAAATATACAAATAAAAATTTATTAAATCAACAAATAAAATTAAATAATAAAATTAATAAAATTAAAATTATGACTATACATAAATCTAAAGGATTACAATTTCCTATTGTTTGGTTACCATTTATTTCTTCAAATATTATTGAATTTATAAATAAAGATGGAATTATTTATCATAATAGAAAAAATTTTAAAATAACTTTAGATTTTATAAAAGATGAAGAAAGTAAAAAATTATTTTTAGAAGAAACTCTTTCTGAAAATTTAAGATTATTATATGTTTCTTTAACTAGATCAATTTTTCATTGTAGTATTGGTATTACTAATTTAAAATTTTATAATTTTAAAAAAAAAAATTTATATTTATCTTATATAAATGCTTTAAATTTTCTATTAAAAAAAAAAAATAATATTTCAAATACTGATTTGAAAAAAATTTTATATAATTTAAAAGATAAAAATATTTCTATTAAAATTTTTAATAAAAAAAAAAAAATAAAATTAGATCATGATATTTATACAAGACTAGAAAATAAAAAATTATTTACATTACCAGTAAAAAACTTTTATTTTAAAAATAAAATAATATCTAGTTTTTCTAAAATAAAAAAACAACAAAATTTTAATTTAAATTATTTTAGTATTAATTATCAATATAATTTTTTAAATTTAACTAAAAATAGTGGGAAAAAAACACAATATAATTTTCCTATAGGGAAAAATATAGGAATTATTATTCATAAAATTTTAGAAAAATTAGATTTTACAAAAAATATTTCTAGAAGTTTTATTAAAAAAGAATTAATGGAAACAAATATTAATGTGACTTGGCATATTATGATAACTAATTGGTTTAATAATATTTTAAATATACCAATAGGTAAAAATAAAATTATTTTACATCAGATAAATAATCATGAAAAAAAAACAGAATTTAAATTTTATTTATCTATAAAAAAAGATTTTTCTTCTATAGAATATAATAATATTATAAATAAATATGACATTATTTCTAATAAATTAAATAAATTAAATTTTCAAACAATTAATGGATTTTTATCAGGAATTATAGATTTAATATTTTTATGGAAAAACAAATTTTACATTATAGATTATAAATCAAGTTGGTTAGGTAATAATAACAAAGATTATAAAACAAAAAATCTTGAAAAAGATATATATTTAAATCGTTATGATATACAATATCAATTTTATACATTAGCTTTACATAAATATTTAAAATATCGTATTAAAAATTATAATTATAATAAATGTTTTGGAGGTGTTATTTATTTCTATATTAGAGGTTTTGATCATAAAATAAAAAAATATAATGGTGTTTGGGAAACAAAACCATCAATCAAATTAATTGATAAATTAAATAAATTATTTTTATAAAATGATATTTAATAGATATTGAATAAAATAACATGTATTTATTTTTAAAAAAATTATGTAAAATTAAAATTATTCGTTTAATTGATTTATATTTAGCATCTATACTAACAAATAAAAAAAAAGATTTATTAATGTTTGCTATTGCTTTACTTAGCAATTATATTGGCAAAGGTAATATTTGTTTGCCCATATCTAAATTATATTTAGATATAAATATTAAAAATAATAAAAATAGTTTTTTATTAAAAAAAATAAAAGAAATTAATAAAATTAAAAATTGGAAAGAAATTTTATCTTCTTATAAAGATATTGTTAGTAATGGAGAAAAAAATACTCCTATTATTTTAATAAATAATTATTTGTATTTACATAAAATGTGGTATGAAGAAAATATAATAGTAAAAAATTTTCTTAATAATAATTTTTCTTTTATAGAACCAAAAAAAATAAAAAAAATTTTGAAATTATTATGTAATAAAACAGATGTTATACAACAAGAAGCTATTTGTTCAGCATTAACTCATAAAATTAGTATAATTACTGGATCTCCTGGTACAGGAAAAACTAGTATAATATCAAAAATAATTTTTGCATTTATAAAAATTTTTAATACAAATTTAAAAATAAAAATTGTAGCTACTACTGGTAAAGCTGCAGTTAGATTAACACAATCTATTAATCATTTTTTTAAAAATTTTTCTGATAAAATAATAGATAAAAAAAAAAGAGCAAATATTCCTAAAAAAGCAACTACTATACATCATTTATTAAAAATGGAAATTTATACTAAAGAAATTAAATTTAATGATTTAAATCAACTTAATATAGATTTGTTAATTATCGATGAATCATCGATGATTGATTTTAATTTAATGTCTATTATTTTAAATATTTTACCTAAAAAAACTAAATTAATTTTATTAGGAGATGAATATCAATTGCCTTCTATAGAATATGGAAATTTATTTAAAGATTTATGTTATTTTAAAAAATTTTGTTTTACAAAAAAGTATTTTTTATGGTTAAATTCTATAATTAAATATCAATATGAAAATAAAAATATACAAAAATTTTTTTTTCGTAATTTTATTACTGTTTTAAAATATAATTATAGATATGCAATAAATTCTGGTATTAATAAATTAGCTTTAAATATTAAGAATGGTAATCAAAAAAAAATTGAAAGAATTTTTTTATTAAAAAAATATAATGATATCGAATATTTTAATATGTTAAATATAAATAAATATAAATTAATGATATCTTTTTTTATTGAAGAATATAAGAAATATTTTATTTATTTACAAAAATATAAAAAATATGATATAAATATTTTGTATAAATTTAATAATTATCAAATTATATGTGCTATAAAATATGGATTGTTTGGTACAAAAAAAATTAATTCTATCATTGAAAAAGAATTATTAAGTAATAATATAATAAACATTAGTTCTCAGAAACACAATTGGTATGTAGGAAAACCTATAATTATTACCAAAAATGATAGCTATTTAAATTTATTTAATGGAGATATTGGCATTACTTTTTTAGATAAAAAAGATCAAAAATTAAAAATTAAGTTTTTTTTATTTAATGGGGAACAAAAAATTATATGCATTGAAAACTTACCGTCATATGAAATAGCATATGCAATAACAGCTCATAAATCACAAGGATCAGAATTTCAAAATATTGCATTAGTATTACCAAATAAATTTTATTCTGTATTAACTAGAGAATTAATTTATACTGCTATTACAAGAGCTAAAAAAAAAATTACTATCTACAGTAATAAAATTATTTTTTATAAAGCAATAAAATCTCAAATTAAAAGATTTTCTAATATTAAAAACAAAATCATTAATCACATATAAATATTTTATTTGTTTAAATAAATCCTCATATATTTTTATATAAAAATATTTAATTACATTAAACGTTCTTTAATACGTGCAGCTTTGCCTACTAATTTACGTAAATAATATAATTTTGCTTTTTTTACATAACCTTTTTTTTTTATTTTAATATCATTAATTATTTTAGAATATAAAGAAAAAACGCGTTCTATTCCAATACCATTTGATAATTTTCTAATGGTAAAAGAACAATTAAAACTATTTTTTTTAGAAATTGCAATTACAATACCTTCAAAAATTTGAACTCTTTTTTTTGAACCTTCTACAACCCAAATATGTATTTCTAATGTATCTCCTGATCTAAATAATGGAAATTTTTTATAATTTTTAATTTGTTCTTGTTCAATATAACTAATAATATTATTCATTATAATAACTCCAAAGTATTATCTTTTTTTTAAATAGGAATTTTTAAATTTATTAAATAAAAATTTTTCTTTTTTTGTTAATATTTTTTTTTTAAATAAATCTGGTCTTTTTAACCAGGTCATTCCTAATGATTGTTTTAATCTCCATTCTTTTATTTTTTTATGATTACCTGATATTAAAACTTTAGGAACATTATTATTTTTTAAAAATTTTAATATTTTAGGTTTAGTATAATTAGGAGATCCTAATAATCCATTATTAAAAAAAGAATCTGTAGTACATGACGAAATTGTATTTAACACACCAGGAATATTTCTTACTAAAACGTCTATTAAAACCATAGCTGGTAACTCTCCCCCACTAAGAATATAATCTCCTATTGAAATTTCTTCATCTACAAAATTATTAATTATACGTTCATCTATACCTTTATATCTACCACAAATAAATATCATTTTTTTATAAGATAATAATTTTTTAATACAAGATACATTTATTTTTTTACCTTGAGGAGATAAAAAAATAATTTTTACATGATGCTGCATTTGTAACTTTGCTTGATAAATAGTTCTTATTAAAGGTTTTGCTTTTAATATAACACCACCACCTCCTCCATAAATTAATGAATCTACTTTTTTATTTTTAGTAAAATCTCGAGGATTAAAAAAATTAATATTTAATAATTTTTTTTTTATACTTTTATTAATTAATCCATATTTTATAATTTCTTTAAACATTTCAGGAAATAAACTAATAACACTAATCCACATAAATATTTTATTATTTTATTTATTAAATAAATCATATATCCCAGTTTACTTTAATAAATTTATTAATTAAATCTATTTTAGTAATAATATTAGGTTCTATGAAAGGAATTAATATTTTTTTTTTATTAATTTTTAATAAATTAGATTTAATAATAAGAACATCATGTGTTTTCAAACTTATTAAATTAATAATTTTACCTAAAAAAAAATATTTATTAAATACATAACATCCAATTATTTCATACCAATAATATTCTTTTATATTTTTGTATTTTCTTAACTCATTTTTGAAAATAAAAATTTTTTTATTTTTTAAATTAGAAACATCATTAATATTATTTAAATTTTTAAATTTAACAATATAATTTTTTTTATAAACTTTATATTTATAAAATTTTATAAAACAAATATCTTTTATATTGTTTATTATAAATATTTTCTTATACAAAAAAATATTTTTTTTATTTTGAGTATAAGAATATAACTTAATCCATCCTTTTATTCCATACGTTTGACTAAATTGTCCTAAAATTATTTTTTTTTTTAAAATAGTCATAAATAAGTATATAAAATTATCTTATTAAACTATATACTCTTTTCGAAAGAATAGCTCCTTTAGATATCCAAAAATCTATTCTATTTTTATTAAAATGCAATCTTTTATTTAAATTTAAAGGATCAAAATAACCTAATTTTTCTATAAAACGTCCATCTCTAGAATTTCTACTATTTGTAACAATTATTTGATAAAAAGGTTTTTTCCTAATACCTTTTCTAGATAATCTAATTTTAACCATATATTATTCCTTAATTTTTAGAATTAAATATATTTTTTATATAACTAATTATTTTACTAAAATTATTATTTTTTTTCATTTTTTTAGTAACTAATTTCATTTGATTATATTGTTTTAGTATAACATTTATTCTAAAAATAGAAACTCCAGATCCTAATGATATTCTTTTTTTCCTAGAAAGATTTAATATACTAACATCATTTCTTTCAATTTTAGTCATAGAATTTATAATTGCTTTTGTATTTTTTATAATATTATCATCTATATTTAAAATATTCATAATTGGATTAGAAAAATTTTGAATATTATTCATTTTTATTTTACTTAAAAGATTGATAATATTTTTACTACCTACTGTTTTTATTTGTTTTATTTGTTCTAAAAAATCTTGTAAATTTAATTTATGTTTATTTTTTAATTTTTCTATTAATTTTTTATTTTTTTTTAAATTAATCTTTTTTTTTATATTATCAATAATAGATAATTCAGAAGACATACCTAATATTTTAGAAGCAATTATTTCTGGAGAAAATATTGACATATTATTTATTTTTTCTCCAGTACCAATAAATTTAATAGGTTTTTTTATTATATATTTAACAGACAAAATAGCTCCTCCTCTAGTATCACTATCAGTTTTAGTTAAAAAAATTCCAGTAATAGGTAAAGTAGTATTAAATTTTTTAGCACTATTAATAGAATCTTGACCTGTCATTGCATCAATAGTAAAAATAGTTTCTATAGGAGATAATATCTTATAAATATCTTTAATTTCATTCATCATAAAATGGTCTATATGAAGTCTACCTGCTGTATCAACTATTAATATATCATAAAAATTTTTTTTAGCATAATTAAGTGCCTTTTTAGAAATATCTATTGGATACAAATTTTTATTTACATTAAAATAATCAATTTTTATTTTTTCTGCTAAAATTTTTAATTGTTCCATAGCAGCAGGTCTATATACATCTGTTGATGTAACAATAATTTTTTTTTTGTATTTTTTCTTTAAAAAATACGCTAATTTTATTACACTCGTTGTTTTTCCAACTCCTTGTAATCCTGTAAATAAAATTACAGCAGGAGGTTGAATTGCCATATTAATATTTTTGTCAGGAGAATCCATAATTTTAATTAAATTTTTATATACTAATTTTATAAATTCTTGTCCTGGAGTAAAATTATTATTAATTTTTTTACCAATAGAATCTTTTTTAATATTTTTAATAAAATTTTTTATAACTTCTAAAGCAACATCTGCTTCTAATAAATTAATATAAATTTTATCTAAAATTTCTTGTATATTTTTTTCTGTTAAACGTCCATAATTTTTAATTTTTAATAATGTTTCAGATAATTTTTTACTTAGATTTTTAAACATAAAGTTTCCTTATATTTTATTTTATAAATATAAAATTAAATTTTATTTATTTATAATATATAATTTTTTTAAAATTAAAATAAATATATCTATTTTAAAAAAAATATTTAATTATATAAAATATAAAAAATTATATATATTAATTATATTAATAAAAAAAAATTAATTAATATGATAAAAAATATAATATTAGAAAAAATAATTAATAATAAGTTAAAAACTAATTTAAATATACAAGATTACATTCCTAATGGTCTACAAATAGAAGGGAAAAAACATATAAAAAATATTATACTTGGAGTAAGTGCTTGTCAACAATTATTAAATATTGCAATTAAACTTAAAGCTGATGCTATTATTG
The DNA here is from genome assembly GCF_012569785.1 of Enterobacteriaceae endosymbiont of Donacia crassipes. Classification (NCBI taxonomy): domain Bacteria; kingdom Pseudomonadati; phylum Pseudomonadota; class Gammaproteobacteria; order Enterobacterales; family Enterobacteriaceae; species Enterobacteriaceae endosymbiont of Donacia crassipes. The sequence goes on along the minus strand of NZ_CP046202.1, from coordinate 410,458 downwards.
TTCATCATGGATATTTTTGGAATAATGAATCTCCAGTTATTAAAGGATTTAAAAAAAAAAGAATATATACCTTATTAAGGAAAAATATTAATTTATATAGTTGGCATCTACCTTTAGATATTAATGAAAAAATAGGAAATAATATTTATTTAGCTCAAATTTTAGATATAAAAATACAAGGTAAAATTAATCCTTTTATTTTTTACGGTTATTTAAAAAATAAAATTAGTATTAAAAAATTTCTTTTAAAAATAAAAAATAAATTAAATCGTATTCCATTACATTTCGGTAAAAATGCACCTAAAAAAATTTATAAAATTGCTTGGTGTAGTGGAGCAGGACAAAAATTTTTGGAAAAAGTTTTATATTTTAATGTAGACGTATTTTTAACAGGAGAAATATCAGAAATGAATTTACATATTGCAAATGAAAATAAAATTCATTTTATTAGTGCAGGACATCATGCAACAGAAAAAGGTGGTGTTATTATGTTAGGTAAATGGTTGAAAAAAAAATTAAAATTAAAAACTCATTTTATAGATATATATAATCCAATATAAAATTTTTAAAATTATATTTTTAATAAAATCTTATTTAAATAAATTAAAAAATTATTTATTAATATAATTAAAGGAATTATTTTGAATAAAAAATTAAATTTAATAGCACTTACATCATTAGTTCTTAATTCTATGTTAGGGGCTGGAGTATTTAGTTTACCCCAAAATATGGCTATGATTGCAAGTCCTTTAGCCTTAATAATAGGTTGGAGTATAACTGGTATAGGTATTATTTTTTTAGCTTTATCGTTATTATTACTTAATAAATTAGAACCTAATTTACAAGGAGGAATTTTTTCTTATGCTAAAAATGGATTTGGTAATTTAATTGGGTTTTATTCTACATGGGGATATTGGTTATGTGCTGTTATTGCTAATATTTCTTATTTAGTAATTGTATTTTCTGCAATAGGAATTCTAATTGACACTCCAAATCATATTATCTTTGGTTGTGGTAATACATGGATATCTATCTTAGGAGCTTCTATATTATTATGGATAATTCATTTTTTATTATTAAAAGGAACACAAACAGCTTCTAATATTAATATAATTACTACATTATGTAAATTAATTCCTTTAACTATTTTTATAGTTTTAACTTGTATAGTTTTTAATTTTAAATTATTTAGTATAGATTTATTAGGGTTACAAACCAAAATTTCTATTTTTAAACAAGTTAAAGATACTATGTTAATTACTTTATGGGTATTTATTGGTTTAGAAGGTGCTGTTATTCTTTCAAATAAAGCAAAAAATTCTAAAGATGTAGGTAAAGCAACATTATTAGCAGTTCTGATTGCTTTATTTATATATTTACTTATATCTTTATTACCCTTCGGTATTATGTCTAGATTAGATTTATCTAAGATAAAAAATCCTTCAATGGCTAGTATTATGACTGTTTTAATTGGGAAATGGGGAGATATTTTTATTTCTTTAGGATTAATTATATCAGTATGTGGTTCATACCTTAGTTGGACTATAATGGCTGCAGAAGTGCCTTGGATAGCTGCTAAAAATAAAATTTTTCCTAAAATATTATCTAAACAAAATGATTATCAAGCTCCATCATATGCTTTGTGGTTTACTAATATTAGTATGCAAATATGTTTAATATTAATTTGGATAACTAAAATAAATTATAATAAATTATTAACTATTGCATCTGAAATGATATTGGTACCATATTTTTTAGTTGGTGCTTATTTAGTAAATATATCTTGTAGAAAAAAAATTAACAAGTTTAATTTATTTATTGGCATAGGTTCATGTATTTACTCTATTTGGTTATTATATGCAGCTGGGTTTATAAATCTATTATTATCTTTAATATTATATACACCTGGATTAATATTTTTATTATTAATTAAAACTATAAATCCAAAAATTCTTTTTTTGAATAAAATAGAAAAATTATTATGTTTTATTTTATTTATTACGTTTTTTTATGCTTTATATTTTTTATTTAATTAAAATTTTAAAATAAAAAATATATCATGACTGTTATATATAATAGTCATGATATTACTAGAATTAAAGTTTAAAATTTTTAAATTCTTGAATATTTACAGAAGAATCTATTTGTCCTATTAAATAGGAACTTATTTCTACTTCTTGAGGAGCCATTTGTACATTATCAGATATTAACCAAGAATTAATCCATGGAAGAGGATTTTTTTTAATTTTAAAAGGTGATTTCAAACCTACTTTTTCCATACTAACATTAGTAATATATTTTATATATTGACATAATATATTTTTATTTAAACCTATCATTGATCCATTAGAAAATAAATATTCTGCCCATTGTTGTTCTTGTATAGAAGCATCAAGAAATAATTTATAACATTGTTTTTCACACTCAAGCGCAATTTTTGCTGTTTCTTTATCTTCTTCTCCTTTTCTCATACTATTAATTATATATTGTGTTCCAACTAAATGTAAATATTCATCACGTGCTATAAATCTAATAATTTTAGCATTACCTTCCATTAATTCTCTTTCAGCAAAAGCAAAAGAACAAGCAAAACTTACATAAAATCTTATTGCTTCTAAAATATTAACACTCATTAAACATAAATATAATTTTTTTTTTAAGTCATATAAATTAATTTTAATTTTTTTTTTTTTCAATAAAAAAGTACCTTCTCCAAATAAATGCCAGTAATTAGACATTTCAATAAGTTCGTCATAATATTTAATAATATCTTTTGTTCTAAGAAGAATATTATTATTAGTAATAATATCATCAAAAATTATTGATGGATCATTTACAATATTTCTAATAATATGAGTATAAGATCTTGAATGTATTGTTTCAAAAAATGACCAAGTTTCCACCCATGTTTCTAATTCTGGGATAGAAATTAAAGGAAGAAAAGCTATATTAGGACTGCGACCTTGAATTGAATCTAATAAAGTTTGATATTTTAAATTACTAATAAATATATGTTTTTCGTTTTTTGGTAAATTTTGATAATGGATACGGTCATATGATATATCTATTTCTTCAGGTCTCCAAAAAAAGCTTAATTGTTTTTCAATTAACTTTTCAAAAATTTGATGTTTTTGTTGATCATAACGTGCAATATTTACAGATTGTCCAAAAAACATAGGTTCTTTTAATTGATTATTTTTTTTTTTTGAAAAAGTAGTATAACTCATTTTATTATCCAAAGAAAAATTTAAAATTATTTAAAAACTAAATTATACAAGAACCATTTAAACATATATTATTTTTTTCTAAAATATTATTATTATAAATTTTCTGAGCTCCATCTCTAGTATTTTGATAATATAATGTTTTTATACCTAATTTATAAGAAATTAATAAATCATATAATAATTGTTTCATTGGTATTTTATTCTTTTTAAAACGAGTAGGATCATAATTAATATTTGAAGAAATAGATTGATCTATAAATTTTTGTATTATACCTATTAAATTTAAATATCCATTATTATTTGGAATATTCCATAATAATTCATATTTTTTTTTTAATTTTAAAAATTCAGGAACTACTTGTTTTAAAGTACCATTTTTAGATGCTTTTATACTAATAAATCCTCTAGGTGGTTCTATACCATTAGTAGCATTTGATATTTGAGAAGAAGTTTCAGAAGGCATTATAGCAGATAAAGTAGAATTACGTAATCCATATTTTTTTATATTTTTTCTTAATTTTTCCCAATTATGATGTAATTTTTCTGTATGGATATTATCCACATATTTTTTATATGTATCTATAGGTAAAATACCCATTGAATAATTTGTTTCTTTAAACAAAGGACAATAACCTTCAATTTTTGCTAAATTATTAGATGCTTGTAATAAATAATATTGTATTGTTTCAAATGTTCTATGTGTTAAATTATTTGCACTATTATCAGAATAACGTACATTATTTTTTGCTAAATAATAAGCAAAATTAATAACTCCTATACCTAAAGGTCTACGACCTAAAGCTGAATTTTTTGCTGCAGGAATTAAATATTTTTGATAATCTAATAAACAATTTAATGCTCTTACAATTAAATCTGATAAATTTTTAATTTCATTTAAATTCTTAATTTTTCCTAAATTAAATGCAGCTAAAGTACATAATCCTATTTCACCTTTAAAATCATTAATATTATCTAATATTTTAGTAGGTAAAGTAATTTCTAAACAAAGATTTGATTGTCTTATTGGAGCAATTTTAGGATTAAAAGCAGAATGTGTATTACAATGATCAACATTCTGAATATATATTCTTCCTGTTGAAGTACGTTCTTGCATCATTAATGTAAATAAATTAACAGCACTAATAGTTTTTTTTCTAATTTTGTTATTTTTTTCATATTTCTTATAAAGATTATTGAATTTTTTTTGATTTGAAAAAAAATATTCATATAAATCAGGAACATCTGAAGGACTAAATAAAGTAATTTTTTTTCCATTAATTAAACGTTGATATAATATTTTATTAATTTGTACACAATAATCTAGATGTCTTACTCTATTATCTTCTACACCTCTATTATTTTTTAATACTAATAAATTACTTATTTCTAAATGCCATAAAGGATAAAATAATGTACCTGCTCCTCCTCTTACACCTCCTTGTGAACATGATTTAATAGCAGTTTGAAAATGTTTATAAAAAGGAATACAACCAGTATGAAATGCTTCCCCATTTCTAATAGGACTACCTAAAGCACGTATACGTCCTCCATTAATACCAATTCCTGCTTTTTGAGATACATATTTTACTATGCTACTAGTTGTAGCATTAATAGAATCAATATTATCACCACATTCAATTAAAATACATGAACTAAATTGTTTAGTTAAAGTACGCACTCCAGACATTATAGGTGTAGGTAAAGAAATTTTAAAAGTAGAAATAGCATTATAAAAATTTTTAATATAATAAATTCTTTCATTTACAGGATATTGAGAAAATAAACAGGCTGCAATTAATATATATAAAAATTGAGCACTTTCATAAATTTTACCTGTTATTCTATCTTTTATTAAGTATTTACCTTCTAATTGTTTTACTGCTGCATATGAAAAATTCATATCACGATTATGATTAAGAAATTTTTCCATAATTAAAAAATCTTTTTCAGTATATTTTTTTAAAAGTAATGAATCATATTTTTTTAAAAAAATCATATTTTTTACATGATTATATAATTTTGGAGGAGTAAATGTTCCATATGCTTCTTTTCTAAAATATGATATAGCTAATCTAGCTGCCATATACTGATAATCAGGATTTTCTTCTGAAATAAGATCTGCTGTAATTTTAATTATAATATTATGAATTTTAACTGTACTAATTTTATTATATAATTGTAAACATAATTGTTTTTTTATTTGTAAAAAAGATATATTTTTTAAATTTTGAGCAGTACGAGATAATAAAACATTTATTTTTTTCATATCTATTAATTCTTTACATTTATTTCTTTTAATAACAAATAAATTTTTTTTCATATAAATACCTTTTAAAATAAAAAATATTCATAATATTTATTAAATAAATTTAAAATATAACTAATTAAAATTAAAAAAAATAATTTTATATAAAAATTTATTTTTGTTTAAAAATATAAATTACAAAAATAATTAATATTATACTTTATTTTAGTATCTTATCTTAATAAGAATATTATATGTAAAATAGGAGACAATATATCATTATAAATATAAAATATTTTTTTAAATAAAATTTTAATTAAATATATTTAACATTATATTCTATTTTAATTATTTTAATTTATATATTTATTTTTAAATATTACTGAAAATTTTTTATTAAAAATATATACGATATATAATTTTAATCATATTATTTAAATTTTTTAATAATATTCTAATAATATATTTATTTAATTAAATACTCTACTAAATATTATCTATTTTAGATAATTTTAAATTTATAGTTTTTTTTTAATTATTATCAAAAATAATAATATTAATAAATTTTATATTTTTAATTAAAAAATTATTTTTTACATATAAATAATAAAATTTTAAAAAATATATATTAGATTATCAATATAAATTTATTAAATAATAAATTTATGTTAATTACTTATTCTTTAACAAATAAATCATAAGTATTGAAATATCTGCTGGTGTTATTCCAGGTATTCTTGAAGCTTGTCCAAGAGTATAAGGTTTATAATGATTAAATTTATCTATTGCTTCATGAGATAAACTTTTAATATTATTAAATTTAATATTTATAGGTATAAATATATTTTCATTTTTTTTTTGTTTTTTTATATGTTCTTCTTGTCTTTTAATATATCCTTGATATTTTAATTGTGTTTCAATATATTCAAAAATTTCTGTTTTATTTTTATCAAAAGATAATATATTTAATTTTATTAAATCTTTATAAGATATTTCAGAACGTTTTAATAAATTAATACCATTAATATTTTTTATATTAGATGTTTTTAATAAATATTTAAATTTTTTCAATTTTTGTTTATCATTAAAATTAATAGAAAAATTTTTAATTTTTTGATATTCTTGTTCAATATTTTCTAATTTTTCATTAAATTTCTTCCAACGAAAATCATCTACTAAACCTAATTTACGTCCTATTTCTGTTAATCTTATATCAGCATTATTTTCTCTTAATAATAATCTATATTCTGCTCTTGATGTAAACATACGATATGGTTCTTTTGTACCTAATGTACATAAATCATCTAATAAAACTCCTATATATGCCTGATTTCTTAATGGATACCATTGTTTTTTATCATCTATTAAAAGAGAAGCATTTAATCCAGCTATTAATCCTTGTGCTGCAGCTTCTTCATAACCAGTAGTTCCATTAATTTGTCCTGCAAAAAATAATCTTTTTATAAATTTACTTTCCATTGTAAGTTTCAACCCTCTAGGATCATAAAAATCATATTCTACAGCATATCCTGGTCTAGTAATATATGCATTTTCTAAACCTTTAATTGATTTTATAATTAAAAATTGTATTTTAAATGGCAAACTAGTAGAAATTCCATTAGGATATATTTCATGATTAATAATACCTTCTGGTTCTAAAAAAATTTGATGTTTTTCTTTATTTGAAAATCTAATAATTTTATCTTCAATAGATGGACAATATCTAGGTCCTTTAGCTTTTATTAAGCCACTATATATAGGACTTTTAATTATATTATCTAATATAATTTGATGTGTATTTTTATTAGTATATGTAATATAACAAGGTAATTGTTTAGGATGTTGTTTTGCATTTCCAATATAAGAAAAAAATGGCAAAGGATTATCACTATTTTGTATTTCTAATTCAGAGAAATTAATACTTCTTTTATCAAGACGAGGAGGTGTTCCTGTTTTTAATCTTCCTTTATTAATTGGTAATTCATTTAAAAAACTAGCTAAATGAATAGATGAAATATCATTAATTCTTCCTCCTATATATTGATTATTTAATCCAATATAAATTTTTCCATTTAAAAAAGTACCAGTAGTTAAAATTACAACTCTTGCATTAATAATATCATTATTCATAGTTATAATGCCGGTTATTTTATAATTTTTAATTATAATTTTTTTTACTTCTTGTTGAAAAATAAACAAATTTTTTTCTTTTTGTAATAAATATTTTATTTGATTTTTATATAATTCTCTGTCTATTTGTACTCTTGTAGATCTAACAGCTGGACCTTTACTATAATTAAGTATTTTAAAATTAATACCGGAATAATCAATTGCAGTAGCCATAATACCATTTAATGCATCTATTTCTTTTACTAAATGACTTTTACCAACACCTCCTATTGCTGGATTACAAGACATTTGTCCAATTGTATCTATATTATTTGTAATTAAAAGAGTTTTTTTTTTCATTTTAGCACTAGCTAAAGCAGCTTCAGTACCTGCATGTCCACCACCTATTACTATTACATCAAATTTATTAAAATCACACATATATTATATACCAAAGTTTAAAATATCTAATTATTCTATATTAAAATTAATAATTAAATCGGATCAACATTAATAATAAATTTAATTTTATTAAAAAATACAATTTTTTTTATAATAGAAAAAATATATTTTATAATTAACTGTAATTGTTTTTTTGAAAAATGTTGTAAAATTAATTGTTTTCTAAAAAAACCTTTTCTTTTACATTGTTTTAATGATAAAGGTCCAATAATAATAAAATTTTTTTCATTTATATATTTTTTTTGTACTTTTTTTTTAAAAATATTTAAAAAATTTAATAAAATTTTTTTATTTTTAGATTCAAAAACTATAGAAATATGCTTAGTAAAAGGAGGTAATAACATTAATTTTCTTTCTTTTAAAAGAAAATTAGTTATATCATAATAATTTTTATATTCTTTAAAAATTTTTAAAAATATTTTATTTTGTGGATAATATGTTTGAATAATAACCGTTTTTTTTTTTTTATCTAAATGATTATTTAATATATTAAAAATATACTGTATAAAATATTCTGTAGCTTTAAAATTTTTAGAAAATAAAATATCATCTATATTAAAAAATATAATTAAACTATTTTTTAAAATAGAAAAATATTCTTTATATAAAATTTGAGATGAAATAATTATTAATGGTTTTTTATTATCAATAAGTAAAATTTTTTTAAAAAAATTATTATTATTAATATTTAAAATTAATATATTTGGAAAAACATTATTTAATAATTCAATTAATTGTTCTGTACCGATACCTATCGGTATAAAAAAATTTTTTTTACAAAATGGACACATAGTAAACATATTAATAGTTTTTTTACAACAATAACAATATAATTTCCAAAGTTTTTTATAAAAAATTAAATTACTATTACAATCTATACATTTTAAAATTTTTTGACAAAAATTACATAAAATATTAATTGAATATCCAATATATTTATTATAAATAATAATTTGTTCATTATTTTTAATACATTTTAATATCATTTGTATTAAAATATTAGAAAATAATTGAGATCTAAATGTTTTTTTATTTTTATCTATTATCAAAAATTTAAAAAAATTTTTATATAAAATTGTTGTATTATTTTTAAATAAAAATTTATATTTACCAATATTTATATTGTATATTGTTTCTATATTTAATGTATTAGAACTTAATATTATAGGAATATTTTCTGTTTTAGCTCTTAAAATAGCTATATTTCGTGTATTATATTTATATATATTTGTTTTTCTATATATAAAGTTATGTTCTTCTGTTAGGATTATTAATCCTAATTGTAAAAACTGTGTAAAAATAGAAAATTTAGTACCTATAATAATAGATATTATCCCGTTTTTAATATTTTCCCATATTGGCAATGTTTTTTTATTGGTAAAATTTGAATATAATAAACAGATATGTATATCTAATTTAGATAAAAAATATTCATATAATTGAAAAAAAAAATAATATTGAGGAACTATTATTAGTATTTGTTTTTTTTGTAATAAAACTTTTTTAATAATATTTAAATATATATTAATTTTTTCTAAAAAAATAATATTATTTTGTGTAATCCAAACAAAAAATTTATTTTTGTGATATTTTTCTTCAAAATTTTTTAGTATGTTTTGTATATTTTCTTTATAAAAACTATTATTTTTTTTTTTTTGAATAGAATTAAATTGATTTTTATATAAACAAGTACATTTTTTGTTATGAAATGTAAAATTAATTTTTTTAAAATTATAATAATTTATAACTTTAATATTATTTAGAAAATTATTTTTTTTTACTTTTAAAGTATCTGATAATTCTTCTAAAGAATTATTTTTTTTTCTAAAAAAAATAGGTAATATTTGAAATAAGATGCTTCCAATAGGATATTGATAATATTGAGAAATTTTTTTTGCAAAATCTAATATTAAAGAATTAAAAAGTGATTTTTTATCTAAAACTTTAGATATAAATTTTAATTTATCTATAGGTTTTTTAGAAGAAGAAGTAATTTTTATTACTATACCTATATAATTTTTTTTTTTAATCGATATTAAAACTCTACATCCAATTGAAATAATAGTATTTTTTGGTAATAAATAATCAAATTTATTATTTATAATAGAATTATTAATTACAACTTTAATAATTTTCATGATTTAAAATTTTTATTTTTTATAAAATTTACTTGTAATAAAATTTTTTATTTATAAAATATATAAATTACTTCTAATAAAAAATAATTATATATGAAAAAAAATATTCATCCTCAATGTAATAATATTACAGCTAAATGTTCATGTGGTAATTTAATTAATATTAAATCAACTTTAAAAAATAATAAAGAATTAAATTTAGATGTTTGTTATTTATGTCATCCTTTTTATACAGGTAAACAAAAGATTACAGACAACAAAGGACGTGTTGAAAAATTTAGAAAAAAATTTAAAAATTTTCAAATATTTAAATAAATATTTAATTTTAAATAATTATATTAAAATTAATCAATAATGATTAATAAAAAAAATCATTATTGATTAATAATTAATAAAAAAATTATTTTATTTTATTTTTTTTTCTTTATATAAAATATGTTTTCTTAATAAAGGATCAAATTTTTTTAAAAATAATTTTTTTGTATTTTTTTTATTTTTAGTAGTAGTATAAAAATGTCCAGTTTTAGCAGATGAAACTAATTTAATTATTACACGTTTTTTTTTTGCCATAAAATTATTATCCTTATTTTTTATTAAATTTTATATTTTCTATCCCTTTTTTATCAATTAATCTTATTCCTTTTGCAGACACTTTTAAAGTAATAAATTTTTTTTCTTTAATTAACCAAAATTTATGATAATGAATATTTGGTAAAAATTTTCTTTTAGTTGCATTCATCGCATGAGAACGATTATTACCTTTTATTGTTTTTTTATTAGTTATTTGACAAATTTTAGTCATTTATTAATTCCTTAATAATGTTTAATTATTAAAATAATAATATGTTCATTACTATATAATAGTAAATAAACATATTATTAATATTTATATTAATTATTTATATTTTCTTTTATTTTAGATACAATAACCATTGCAGGTCTTAATAATCTTTTATGAAGAAAATATCCTTTTTGTAAAATTTTTATTATATAATTTTCTTTTATTTTATCTGATTCAACTATTGACATTGCTTGATGTTTAGATGGATTAAAAGGTACATTAATTTCATTTATAATTGTTACACCAAATTTTTTAATTAATATTATTAATAATTGCAAAGTTAATTTAATACCTTCTATTATAGAAACTTTTAAAGAATTTTCTTCTTTATGTATTTTTAAATCTAAAGATCTTTCTAAATTATCTATAACAGGTAATAATTCATAAATAAATTTTTCTAAAGAAAATTTATAAGCATTTTCTATATCTAAAATTGATCTACGTCTCATATTTTCTATTTCAGATTGGGAATATAATTTTAAATCCAATATTTTTTGTCTTATCTTTTTAATTTTATTTTGTAATTCAAGAATTTTTATTTTTAATATGTCATTTTTTTCTTTAAAATATTCAATTGTATATTTTTTTTTATGTTTATTAATAGATAAACTATTATTTATATCATTTTTATCTAATTCTGTATTATTAACAGTGTTATCATTTTTATCTAATTCTGTATTATTAACAGTGTTGTCATTTTTATCTAATTCTGTATTATTAACAGTGTTGTCATTTTTATCTAATTCTGTATTATTAACAGTGTTGTCATTTTTTTTTTTTTCTATATTATTTTTCATATCTTATCCTTATAGGATTAATTTTTAATTATTTAAAACTATCTATTATAGATAGATAATAAATTTTATTTTGTATAAAAATAAAATTTTTGCAAGGTATTTAATTTTTATTAAATTAATTTTTTTATATAAAATAATTATTTTTTTTATACATTGTTTTTTATAAAAAAAAAAGTTATAATTTAAACATTCAAATAATAAAATTTCTTTATAATGGAAAAAAAATTTTTTATTTTTAATAAAAAAGTATATAATAATTTCTTTCTTAAAGAAAGAATTGATGCTGGTCTTATTTTAAAAGGTTGGGAAGTAAAATCTTTAAGATTAAATAAAGTGACTATTATAAATAGTTATGTAACTATTTATAATAAGAAAATTTATGTATATAATTTAAATATTAGTCCATTAAAAACAGTATGTAATCATATTAAATTTAATTCTAAAAGAATTAAAGAATTATTATTAAAAAAAAAAGAAATAGAATTTTTACAAAACTATATAAATAATAAAGGTTTTACAATTGTAGTAATTGGCTTATTTTGGAAAAAATCATGGTGCAAAATAAATCTTGCAGTTGTTAAAGGTAAAAAAAAATATGATAAAAGAAATATTTTAAAAAAAAAAATATGGAATATTAAAAAAGTACGTTTATTAAAAAAAAGTATTTAAATATGGGGCTGATTAGGATTTGACAAAGTTATAAAACTTAAAGAGCATGTCAAGGTACGGTAGGCCTTGTAAAAAAACCGTGTAAAGATAATTGCAGAAAATCAAAACTACGCTTTAGCAGCATAAAAAACTGTATAGGCTCTGTTTCTTATTATTTTCTTTTTAATAAAAAGTAAACAGTCATAAACAAAAAGATCGTATATAATTTGTCTGAAATTATATATTAAATTATTAAGACTAGATAATATTAAACTTTGTTTTATCAGTTTATATCATCGAATTTAAGATAAAACTAAACATGTAGTGCTGAGAGTGTAATAATTTTGGACGGGGGTTCGAATCCCCCCAGCTCCAGTAATATTTCATTGGATACTGTTTAATATTTAAATAATAAATTTAGTTAAATGTTTTTTTCTAATACGAATTGATTTAGGTGTAATTTCTATTAATTCATCATATTGAATAAAATCTATTGCTTCTTCTAAAGATATTTTTTTTATAGGTATTAAATTTATAGGATTATCACTACCTGATGCTCTCATATTTGAGAGTTTTTTATTAATTAGACAATTTACAAGAAGATTATTTGATTTATTATGTATTCCTATTATTTGTCCTCTATAAATTTTATCTCCAGGATTAATTAATAATTTACCTTTTGATTGTAAATTATATAGAGAAAATGCAACAGCATAACCTTCTTTATTTGAAATTAAAACACCATTATTTCTTTTATGTATTATATCATATTTATTTATATCATAATGACTAAAAAAAGAATTTATTATACCATTTCCTGATGTTATATTTATAAATTCATTACGAAAACCAATTAAACCTTTACTTGAAATAATTGCTTCAATTTTAACTCTATTATTAGAATTATTTAAAATAATATTATTTATTATAGCTTTTTTTTTATTTAATACTTGGATTATATTACCTTTTTTATTTTGCATAAAATCTAAAATTAATACTTCAAATGGTTCTTTTTTTTTACCATTAATAATTTTAGATATAATTTGTGGTTTTGATACTGATAATTCAAATCCTTCTTTTCTCATGTTTTCTATAAGCATAGCAAGATGTAATTCTCCTCTTCCAGAAACCATAAAAATATTATTATTTTTAGTTTTTTCTATATGTAAAGCTACATCATATAAACAAACTTTATTAATTTTATGAAATATTTTATTAGATGTTAAATGTTTTCCTTCCATTCCTGAAAATGGAGAATCATTTACCTGAAATAACATACTAATTTTTGGTTTTTCTATTTTTAATCTTGGAAGAGATTTATAATTATTTATATCACAAATTGTATCAGAAATATTAATATTTTCAAATCCTGTTCCTGCTATACCTACAATATCACCAGCTTGAGCATTATTTGCATATACATTTTTTAATCCTATATTAAATATTATATATAAAACTTTAATTTTTTTAATTTTATTATTTTTATTTATAAAAATTAGTTGTTGATTTATTGTAATTTTACCTCTTTTTATTAAACCGATACAAATATTACCAATATAATTGTTATATTCTATTTGGGATATTTGCATTTGAAATGGTTTGTTAATATTACATTTGGGATAAGGGACATAATCAATAATAGTTTTATATATAATATCCATATTATTATACATTTTATTTATATCATTTCCTGACATTCCTTTAAGGGCAGATGTATATATTATAGGAAAATTAAGTTGATCATCAGAAGCATTTAGATCTATAAATAAATCAAATATTTGGTCAATAACCCAATTTGTTCTAATAAATTTTCTATCTACTTTATTTATTATTACAATAGGTTTAAATTTATATAAAAATGCTTTTGATGTAACAAATCGTGTTTGAGGCATAGGACCTTCAATAGCATCTACTAATAATAAAACAGAATCTACCATTGACAAAATACGTTCTACTTCTGCACTAAAATCTGCATGTCCTGGAGTGTCAATAATATTGATTTTATAATCTTTCCAAAAAATAGATGTATTTTTTGAAAAAATAGTTATACCTTTTTCTTTTTCTAATTCACTAGAGTCCATTAATCTGTTGTTATTATTTTTATTATGTAATAAATTTTTAACGTTTTTAAAACTATCAGATTCTTGTAATAATTTATCTATTAATGTTGTTTTTCCATGATCTATATGTGCTACTATGGCTATATTACGTATTTTTTTCATAAAATCTCTGATAGAATAATAGTATTTTAAACTAATTAAAATTTTTTAATTTATAAAAAATAATTTTTATTATTATTTTAATTACTAAATTAAATAACCTTAATTATATTTATTATTAGAATAAAGATAACATATATTTTTGTAAAAAAATATGTATTGATATTTATCAATATTATATATTTAAAATATTTAAACAAATGTTAATTTTTAAATTTTATAAAATTTATTATAATAATATTAACTAAAATTATTATTTATTAATTAATTTATTAAATTCATACAATTTAAATAAATATTTTAAATAATTTTTTTTTGGTTTAATTTTAGTTTTAAAATTTAAATATTCTTGATCAAGAATAATGTTAGTTTTAATCGTTGTTAATTTATGATATAAAAATACTAATTTTTTATATTTTATTAATTTTTTTTTTATATTTTCTCCTCCTCTAAAACTAATATTATTAATTTTTTTTATATTATGATAAATATTTTTTAAATTTCCTAGTTTATTAATTAATTTTTGACTTGTTTTAGCCCCTATTCCTGGGACCCCAGGAATATTATCTATAGAATCTCCACTTAATGCTAAGAAATCACTAATAAATTTTGGGTATACTCCATATTTATTATATATTTCTTGTGGTCCAGAAATAGAGTAATTAATTGGATTTATTATTTTAATATTTTTTGTAACTAATTGAGATATATCTTTATCTAAACTAAAAATAAAAATTAAATAATTTTTTTTTTCTGCATATATTGATAAAGTACCAATAATATCATCAGCTTCTGTATTTTTTATAGATATAATATTATATCCCATAGCCTGTATAATTTTATACAAAGGTTTAATTTGTATAACTAAATTATTCGGCATATTAACTCTAGTTAATTTATATTTACTAAAAATCTTTTTTCTAAAAGATTCTCCTTTAGTATCAAATATAATTAAAAAATAACTATTAATATTCATGTTTACAATTTTATTAAAAATATTAATAAAACCATATACTGCACCAGTAGGATATCCTTTACTATTAATTAAATTAGGTAAAGCATAATATGCACGGTATAAACAAAATGTTCCATCTATTAAAATTATTTTTTTTTTCATATATTTATATTACTAAATTAAATCTTTTTTTAAAAAAAAATTTATTTTTTTAAAAGTTTTAATACTAAATCTATATAGTGTGAATAAAGATTATTTTCATAAGTATCATATAATGATGATAAATTAATTACATATTTATTATTAATATAAATATCTGGAACTAAATGTATATCAAGTTTTTCAACTAAATCGTATTCTTTTTCAAATAATGTTTTTGCTATATTACTATTCCATGCCGCATCAAATACATTACTAGTTATACCTGTAATTTTTATAAAAAGTTTTTTTATAGATTTATAATCATGAATGGTTTCAGTATTATGGATACCATCAAAAATAGGACCCATAACTTTATTTTCTACATTTAATATTTTAGCAACAACCCATGTATAACCTAATAAAGTAGCAAATCCATTTTCTTGCCCCATTTTACTATAATGAATTCTTATAATTTTAATATTTTTAGGAATTTTATTTATAAAAATTTTTTTATTAATATTTTTATAAAATTCATAACAATGAGGACATAAAAATGAAAAAAATTCAATTATAACTGGTTTATTACCAAATTCTTTTTTATATAATAATTGATTTTCTTTTGTTAATTTTTCGTAAAAAGGTTCTTTTGGTGGATTTCTATATGCAAAACAATTATTAGATGTAACTAATACTAAAAATAATATACTAAAAAATAATACACATTTTTTTTTTATATTTATCATAGTTTTATAACTCTTAATTAAAATATAAGATTAATATGATTTAATATCTATTTTACTAGATATTTAAAGTCAAACTATTTTTTAAAAAAATTTGTTAATTTTATATCAAAACTTTTAATATAAAAAATTAAAAGTTTTAAATTATATATTAACATTTTTTAAAAAATTAATCAAATTATTTATATCATTTGGTAAAATTGTATTTAATTTTATTAATATATTATAGAATGGGTGTATAAATTTAATACAACGTGCATGTAAAGCTTGTCTTTTAATTATTTTACTAATTTTTTTTTCATAAAATTTAATATTGTTAATATAATTTTTATAAATCTGATCACCAACAATACTATGTTTAATATATGATAAATGAACTCTAATTTGATGAGTTCTACCTGTTTTTAATTGAACTTTTAAATGAGTATGATTTTGAAAAATATTTTTTATAAAAATTTTTGTTATTGCTGATTTACCTAATGGATGTACATTCATGCAAATATTATTTTTTTTATATATACGTTTTATTGGGTAATCTATAATATTATTATTTTTAATAATCCCATTAACAATAGCTTCATAATTTCTAATTATATTATGTTTTTTTAATTCTTGTTTTAAAAAAAAATAAGAATAAATATTTTTTGCTATTATCATCAATCCAGTAGTATTTTTATCTAATCTATGTACAATACCTGCTCTAGGTATATCTCTTGCATGTGGATAATAATATATTATTGAATTAAATATAGTATTATCTATATTTTTATTACCAGGATGTACTACAATATTAGATTTTTTATTAATAACTAAAATATATCGATCTTCATAAATTATATCTAATGGTATATTTTGTGCTTTCCATATTATTTTTTTATTTAAAATAAAAGTATTAATTTTAATTATGTCTCCTAAAAAAATTTTTTTTTAGGTATATTAATAATTTTATAATTAATTTGAACTTTATTACAAAGTATTAATTTTTTTATTTGTGTTCTAGAACATTGTAATATTTTTTCTTTAAGGAAAAAATCTAATCTTTTTTTATTATATAAAAGATTAACTTTAAAAGTTAAATTAATATTTTTCATTTATTTAAGATTTATAAATTATAGATTATATTTAATATATAATATTATAATAAATTTAAAAAAATGAAAAATTTTATAAATAAAAAAATAGTTTTAATTAATATATTAATATTAATATTATTAATTACAGTTAATTGTAAATATGATAAATATACATATGAGCAAAGATATTTTGATATTCCTTTAAAAGAAGAATATATAAATGCTATAAAATTATTATCTGAAAAAAAATATGATCAAGCTTTATTAAAATTTAATAATTTATATATTAATTATCCAAATAATATATATACTGAAAAAATTTTAATTTCTTTAATTTATTTAAATTATTTAGAACATAATTTTTTGATTGTTTTAGAATTAATAGATGAATTTATACAATTATATGATCATTCTGCATTTATGAGTTATATTTTTTATATTAAAATAATAACAGAGATATCTTTAGATACAAATAGTAAAATACAAAATTTATTTAAAATTAATCGAAAAAATTGTAATCCATTTTATACTCAGTTGGCTATTAATGATACAAAAATATTTTTTAAAAAATATCCAAATAGTATTTATATTCCTTTTTTAAAAAAAAAATTAATTCACATGAACCAACGTATTAAAAATTTTGATTTAAATATTATTAAATTTCTTTATCAAAAAAAAAAATATATATCAACAATTAATA
Organism: Enterobacteriaceae endosymbiont of Donacia crassipes; assembly: GCF_012569785.1. NCBI lineage: Bacteria > Pseudomonadati > Pseudomonadota > Gammaproteobacteria > Enterobacterales > Enterobacteriaceae > Enterobacteriaceae endosymbiont of Donacia crassipes. The sequence continues at coordinate 392,163 of NZ_CP046202.1, read as the reverse complement.
GATGTTTAATTTTTTTAAAAAATAGTCCGTATAATGATATTAATACTAATATAATAAAAAAAATTTTAAATAATTCTTTAAATAAATTAAAACTTAACAATTTTTAATACTATAATAAAAAAACTTAATATTTTTTAATATTAAGTTTTTAATATTTTTATCATTAATTTAAAATCTAATTTTTAATATTATTTTTTAATAAATTTTGTATTTTCTTAAAAATATTTTCTATTTTATTTATTTTATTATTTTTAATTAAAAAAAATAAGTTATTTATACAAATTAAATATTTTTTAATCTTTTCTTTATTATTTTTAAATTTTAAAATAAGATTTATATATAATTGTATATCATAAATAAAAAAATTTTTTAAAATAAATAAATTTAAATCATGTATAGGTTGTGATAAAATAGATATTTTACTTAATGAGATTTTATTTTCAGATAATAAAGTTATATATGTAAATACAAAAAAATATTTTAATGATTCTATAAAAAATAGATATTGATCATGTTTTATAACATCAATATTATAAATAGTTATTCCCCAAACTTTTATTTGCTTTAAAAACCAAAAATAAAGTTTTTTATTATGTCCATGACAATACATTATTGATTCTTTTAAAAAAAAATTCTTTTTTATATTAAATAATGGATATAAACCAAGAACAGGTCCTTTATATATTTTAAGTATTAGTTTAAAAGAAATTTGTTTAGTAGAAGATAAATCAACTAAAATACAATTTTTAGGTAAAATTAATAATTTTTTAATAATTTTTTTTAAAAAAGAAATAGATACATCAATAATAATCATACCTATATCCATAAATATGGAATCTATATTATTTATATTTAAATTTTTTTCTTCCATATAATTAATATTATATCCCGTTAATATTAACATTTTTTGAAAAAAAGAACCTATTTTATTATTACTAATAATAAGTATTGTAGGAAAATTAGGTTGTAAATTTTTAAATATTTTATTTTTTTCATGAAGGTATGATTCACTAATTATACGATATAATATATCTTCTATAAAATCAGGAGATATTCCTTTTTGTTTTGCTTCTTGTCTTCTTAATTTAATAATATTTTTTTCTCTTTCTGGGAAACAAATAGGTAATCCATTTTTATATTTTATTAATCCAATTTGTTTTACTAAATTTAATCTTTTTTTTAAAATATTTAATAATTGTATGTCTAAAGCATCAATTTGATTACGTAATAAATTTATTTTATTTAGCATATTATTTTAAATTTATATTTAATGATTATTTTTTTTTTTAAAAAAACGTGTTTTAAGTATTAAATCTAATTCATTATTTATTTGTAATAAAATCTTTTCTGTAGATTTAAAATCTAAACATCCATCTGTGATTGAAATTCCATATTTTAATTTTTTATTATTTTTAAGATTTAAAATTTGATTTCCTTGATTAATATAACTTTCTATCATTATTCCTATAATAGATATATTTCCTTCTTTAATTTGAGAAATTATTGATTTAATAACTAAAATTTGTTTTTTATAATCTTTATTAGAATTTCCATGATTACAATCTATCATTATTTTAGATTTTAATCCGATATTTAATAAAATTTTTTCACATTTTATTATATTATGTTTGTAATAATTAGGTTTTTTACCTCCTCTTAAGATAATATGACAATTTTTATTTCCTATAGTATTAACTATATATGATTTTCCATTTTGATTTAAACTAATAAAATGATGTTCTATAGCTGATGCTTGGATAGCATTAATAGCTGCATTAATATCACCATTTGTATTGTTTTTAAATCCTACAGGAATATTAATTAAAGAAGCTATTTCTCTATGAATTTGAGATTCTACTGTACGAGCTCCAATAGCCACCCAACTTAATAAATCATCTATATATTGAAATGTATTAGGATTTAATATTTCAGTTGCTAATAATATATTTTTTGTAGCTAATCTTATTAATAATTTACGGGCTAAATATAATCCTTTATTTATATTAAAAGTTTGATTCATGTATGGATCATTAATTAACCCTTTCCATCCTAAAATTGTTCTAGGTTTTTCAAAATATACTCGCATAACAAAATATATATTTTTTTTTAATTTTAAAGATAAATTTTTTAATAAATTTCCATATTCTATAGTTTCTTCAATATTATGTATAGAACATGGTCCACAAACAATTAAAAGTCTACAATCTTTGCCATTAATAATGTTTGATATAATTTTACGTGATATTAATATATTATTTTTAATATCTTGAGATATTGGTAATTTATTTTTTAATTCTTTTGGAGTAATTAAATTATTTTTATTATCAAAATTATTTTTTTGCATAATAAAATATCCATATATATAAAAATTTTATTGCATAAAAATAACATATTTATTCTATCAAATTCAATAAAATTCATATTTAAATTTTTTAAAATATAAATTAAAAATAAAAATAATTTTTTTATAATTAAAATATTATAAATATTATTTATAATTAAAATATTTTTTATATAAACATTTTTATTAGGAAATATCAAATGAATAAATTATTAAAAAAAAATATAATAGAATCTATACAATTAGATAAATTCGCAGAAAATGCATATTTAAATTATTCTATTTATGTAATATCTGATAGAGCATTACCACATATTGGAGATGGATTAAAACCAGTTCAAAGAAGAATTATATATTCTATGTCTGAATTAGGATTAAAATCTTCATCTAAATATAAAAAATCTGCTAGAACTATTGGTGATGTAATAGGTAAATATCATCCTCATGGAGATATAGCATGTTATGAAGCGATGGTTTTAATGGCACAAACTTTTTCTTATAGATATCCATTAATAGAAGGTCAAGGTAATTGGGGAGCTCAAGATGATCCAAAATCATTTGCAGCAATGAGGTATACAGAATCTCGTTTATCTAAATATTCTAATATTTTATTAAATGAAATAGAAAAAGGTACTGTTGATCTTATTCCTAATTTTGATGGTACATTATTAGAACCTAAAATATTACCTGCATGTTTACCTAATATTATTTTAAATGGATCAACAGGAATAGCAGTAGGTATGGCAACAGATATACCTCCACATAATATTAAAGAAATATCTAGTGCAATAATTCAACTTATTGATAATCCTCAAATTTCATTAAATGAACTTTTAAATACAATACAAGGTCCAGATTTTCCTACAGGAAGTGAAATTATAACATCTAAAGATGAAATATATAAAATATATGAAAAAGGTAAAGGTTCAATTAAATTGAGAGCAATATGGAAAATTAAAAATAATTCAATAATTATTACATCATTACCTTATCAAATTTCAGGAATACGTATTATTGAACAAATTACTACACAAATGAGAAATAAAAAATTACCAATGATTGAGGATATTAGAGATGAATCTGATTATGAAAATCCTACACGAATAGTTATTTTTATTCGTAATAATTTTAATTATTTAAAAATTGAACAAATTATGTTGCATTTATTTTTTATTACTGATTTAGAAAAAAGTTATCGTATTAATTTAAATATGATTGGTTTAAATAATAAACCAGCTGTAAAAAACTTGATAGAAATATTATCAGAATGGATTTTATTTAGAAAAATAATAGTAAAAAAACGTTTACATTTTTATTTAGAAAAAATAATTCAAAAATTACATATTATAGAAGGATTACTAATTGTATATTCAAATTTAGAAAAATTTATTAGAATTATTCGTCTAAATATAGATCCTAAACCTATTTTTCAAAAACAATTTAATTTAACTAATTTACAAATAGAAACTTTACTTAATTTTAAATTACGTTCTATTTCATTTATAGAAGAAAAAAATTTAAAAAATAAAAAAAGAAAATTAGAAATAGAATATAAAAATATTATACAAATATTATCTTCAGAAAAAAAAATTAATATTTTATTAAAAAAAGAAATATCATTATTATCTAATTATTATAATGATGATCGTCGTTCAATTTTAAAAAAAAGAAAAGAAGCAAAATTATTAAATGAATCAGAATTAATTTTAAGTGAACCTATAACAATTATTTTGTCTAAAATGGGATGGATTAGATGTGCAAAAGGACATACTATAGATCCATTAAACCTTAATTATAAATCTGGAGATTCATTTTTACTTTCTGTAAAAGGAAAAAAAAATCAAACTATAGTAGTTTTAGATTCTACTGGACGTAGTTATAGTATTGATACACATTCATTACCTGCAGCAAGAAGTCAAGGAGAACCTTTAAATGCTAAATTAAACATTTCTAAAGGATCTATAATTAAAAGTTTATTAATGGAATCTTCTAATAAAGAAATTATTTTATCTTCTAGTTCAGGTTACGGTTTTATATGTAAATTTCATGATTTAATTGCATGTAATAGAAATGGAAAATTATCTATGATTTTATCTAAAAATGCAGAAATATTATCACCTTTAGTCATTAAAAATAAAAATACTAAAATTTTAACTATATCTCTATTAAATAGATTTTTATTATTTTCAATTAATGAAATTCCTAAATTATCTAAAGGAAAAGGAAGTAGATTAATTTTTATTAATAAAAAAGATTTTATCCAAAATAAAGATAAATTAAAATGGATATTTTGTATTAATAAAAATTCTATGATTTATATAAAAACTAATAAAGAACAGTTTATATTAAATTATGAAGAAATAAAAAAATTTTATTCATTAAAAGGTAAAAAAGGTTTTTTTTATAAAAATATAAAAAATATTAAAGATATTTTTATCAAAAATAATTATTAAAATAATTTATTAATATTTAATTTCATGTAAATTTATTTTTTTTAAAAAATTATTTATTTTAAAAACAAATAATTAATATAATTAATCTATACATTAAAATATAAATTAGTTTTAACTAATAATTTATATAAAATAAATTTAATATTTTAATATTAATAATAATTGTATTAATGTATATTTATTTTATAAAAACCATAAATATTTAATTATTTATATTTTTATATTTTATGAATTGATATAGGTTTAATAATATGAAAGTATTAAAATTTGGTGGAACTTCATTAAAAAATGCAGAAAAATTTTTATTAGTGACAAATATAATTAATAATTATTTGAAAAAAGAAAAAATAGCTGTTGTTTTATCTGCTCCAGCAACTATTACTAATAGTCTAGAATTAATAATAAAAAAAAATTTAGAAAAAAAAAATTGTAAAAAATCTTTTATATATATAAAAGATTTTTTTATTAATTTAATTAATGATTTAAAAAAAAAAGTTAATAATATAGATATTATTATTTTACATAATAAAATAAATAAGATATTATCTAGAATAGAAGATCTATTACAAGGTATTCAATTAATAAATTATTGTCCGGATATAATTAAAGCAAAAATTTTATCGCAAGGTGAAAAATTTTCTATACTTTTATTAGAATCTTTATTAAATATAAAAAAATACAAAATATATATTATTTCTCCTAAAAAATACTTATTAGCTTATGGTAATTATTTAGAATCAACAGTAGATATTTCTATAACTTCTAAAAATCTTAAGAAAATTGATTTGTCAAATATTGATTTAATATTAATGCCTGGATTTTCTGCTGTTAATAAAAATAAGGAGACTGTTTTATTAGGTAGAAATGGTTCAGATTATTCTGCTACAGTATTGGCTGTTTGTTTTAAAGCTAGTTGTTGTGAAATTTGGACTGATGTTAATGGTATTTATACTGCAGATCCTAATATTATATCTAATGCACAATTATTAAAATTTATTAATTATCAAGAAGCAATTAATTTATCATATTTTGGTGCTAAGGTAATCCATTATAAAACATTATTACCTATGTTAAAAACAAACATACCTTGTGTTATAAAAAATATAATGAATTCTAAATTTAATGGAACTTTAATTAAAAATTTTGATATGACTAAATATTTATTACCTGAAATAAGAAGTATTACTAAATTAAAAAATATATCAATGTTAAATATTTTTGGTAATAAAAATAAATACATAAATAATATTATATCAAAAATATTATTTTTTATATTACAATCTAAAATATCTATTTATTTTATAACTCAATCTTCTGAAGATTGTAATATTAATGTATTTTTATTAGATAAAGATTTAAATAATTTAAAAAATTTGTTAGAAGAAGAATTTCATTTAGAATTTAAATATAATTTAATTAAATCTATAAAAATTATTCAAAAATTATCATTAGTTACTTTAATTATTAATCAAGTTAATTATTCTAAAAATATAATTTCCAATTTTTTAAAAATATTTAAAATAACAAAAACCAATATTTTTGGTATATCACAAAATATTTTCCAAAATTATATTACTGTTGCTATAAAAGAATGCTATGCAAAAAATATTATAAAAATAACACATGAAATTTTATTTCATAAAAATAAAATATTAGAAATTTTTATTATAGGTACTGGAGGTATTGGAAGTACTTTATTACAACAAATTCATCAAAATATAAATTATTTTAAAAAAAAAAATATTATTTTAAAAATTTGTAGTATTTTAAATACAAAATATTCATTAATAGATTTTAATGGAATTAATATTAAAAATTGGCAAAAAAAAATTAAATATCATCCTTTTAATAAAAATCAGATTAAATATTTATTACAACATATTGATAAATATAAATTAATTAATCCAGTTATTATTGATTGTACTTCCTCACAAAGAATTGCTGATCAATATATCAATTTTTTTAACTATGGTTTTAATATAATAGCTGTTAATAAAAAAGCAAATTCCTCTAGTATGGAATACTATAATCAAATACGTTTAACAGCAAGTAAATTAAATTTAAAATTTTATTATGAAACAAATGTTGGTGCTGGATTACCAGTTATTAGTACTTTAAAAAATTTATTACAAACAGGTAATAAAATTAATAAATTTATTGGAATTTTATCTGGTTCGCTATCATTTATTTTTGGCAAACTAGAAGAAGGAATTATTTTATCTGAATCTATAATAATGGCTCAAAAAATGGGTTTTACAGAACCAGATCCACGTATAGATCTTACAGGTATAGATGTAGCAAGAAAATTACTTATATTAGCTAGAGAAATTGGTTTTAATATAGAATTAAAAGATATTATCATTGAATCTGTTATACCTAATAAATTAAACAATAATCTTTCTATGAAAGATTTTTTTAATTCTCTATCAGATATAAATCAAATTTACATAAAAAAAATTGAATATGCAAAACAAAATAATAAAGTTCTACGTTATGTAGGAAGTATTGATGAAAAAGGTATATGTAAAGTAAAAATTATTCAAATTGATAATAATCATCCATTTTTTAATATCAAAAATGGAGAAAATTCTTTTGCTTTTTATACTAATTATTATCAACCTTATCCATTAGTATTAAGAGGATACGGAGCTGGTAATAATGTTACTGCAGCAGGAGCATTAACTGATTTATTGCATATAATTTTATAAAATAAATAAGGAATTATTATTTATGATAAAAATTTATTCTCCTGCTTCTATTGGTAATATTAATGTAGGTTTTGATTCATTAGGAATAGCATTATCTAGAATAGATGGAGGAATTTTAGGAGATTTTATAACAATTTCTACTTCTAAAAAATTTGAATTAATAAATAAAGGTTTATTTTTTAATGATTTACCAAAAAATAATTATGAAAATATTATTTTTAATTGTTGGATAAAATTTTGTGATAAAATTAGAAAAAAAATTCCTTTAAAAATAGTTTTAGAAAAAAATATTCCTGTTGCATCAGGATTAGGTTCAAGTGCATGTTCTATAGTTGCTTGTTTAAAAGCAATAAATTTATTTTGTAATAATCCATTAAATAATTTAACTCTATTAAAATTAATGGGAAAACTAGAAGGATTTTTATCTGGCAAAATACATTATGATAATATTGCACCATGTTTATTAGGTGGTATGAAATTAATATTAATTATAAACAAAAATGACTTAATTATTCAAAATTTACCAATTTTTCAAAATTGGTTTTGGGTAATAGCATATCCTGGAATAAAATTATCTACATTTTCTTCTAGAAAAATTTTACCAAAATTATATAAAAAAGAAATTTTTATTAAACAAAATCAATATTTAGCTGGATTTATTAATGCTATATATACAAAAAATGAACTACTAGCTGCAAAATTAATGAAGGATTTTATAGCCGAACCATATCGAAAATCACTTATACCTAATTTTGATAAAATTTCTTGTACAGCAAAAAAATTAGGAGCTTTAAGTTATGGTATTTCAGGGTCAGGACCTACTATATTTAGTATTTTTAATAATTTAAATATTGCATATAATATGGTTAATTGGTTACAAAAAAATTATTTAAAAAACAAAACAGGTTTTGTTCATATATGTAAAATAAATAATATAGGAACTAAAATTATGGAGAGTAAATGAAATTTTATAATATTAATTATCACAAAGAAAAAAAAACTTTTAGTCAAGCTTTACAACAAGGATTAGGTATAAATCAAGGTTTATTTTTTCCTGAATACATACCTAAATTAAATAATAAAACTATTGAAAATATATTAAATCTTAATTTTATAGATAAAAGTAGTTATATACTTTCACTTTTTTTAGAAAAAGAAATGGAATTAAATATTTTAAATAAAAAAATAAAAAAAGGATTTAATTTTCCCTTAATCTTTAATATTTTTGATAAAAATCTTGCTTGTTTAGAATTATTTCACGGTCCTACTTTAGCTTTTAAAGATTTTGGTGTTCGTTTTATGGCACAAATGCTAAAATTTTTTAATAAAGGAAAAAAAAATAAAATTATTATTTTAACTGCTACTTCTGGAGATACTGGAGCGGCTGTTGCTCATGCATTTTATAATATTAAAAATATTGAAATAGTAATATTATATCCTTATAAAAAAATTTCTATTTTACAAGAAAAATTATTTTGTACATTAGGAAATAATATAAAAACTATTGCTATTAAAGGTAATTTTGATGATTGTCAAAAACTTATTAAAAAATCTTTTAATGATCAAGAATTAAAACAAACTTTAAATTTAAATTCTGCTAATTCAATAAATATTAGTAGATTACTTGCACAAATATGTTATTATTTTGAAGCATTTAGTCAAATACCTTTAGATCAAAGAAAAAAAAAAATAATTATATCAGTTCCAAGTGGAAATTTTGGAAATTTAACTGCTGGATTAATAGCTAAAGTTATGGGTTTGCCTATACATAAATTTATAGCTGCAACTAATATAAATGATACAATTCCTAGATATTTAAATTTAAAACATTGGGAACCTAAGAAAACTATATCTACATTATCTAATGCTATGGATGTAAGTATACCTAATAACTGGCCTAGAATTAAAAAAATTTTTCAAACTAATAATTGGAATTTAAATTTATTAGAATCTAAATCTATAACAGATTTAGAAACAACACAAACAACAATAAATGTATTTAATAAATATAAATATATTTTAGAACCACATACAGCTGTAAGTTTTTGTGCATTAAAAAAATATATTTTAGAAAAAAATACTTTTAATATATTTCTTGGTACTGCTCATCCAGCAAAATTTAAAGAATATATCTATAATACTTTACATAAAAAAATAATGTTACCTAAAATTTTAACTAATTGTATAAAAAAAGAAAATTTATCTTATAAATTACCTAATAATTTTTTAGTTTTAAAAAATTTTTTAATAAAAAATTATATAATCTAAACTACATATATTTTTATATAAAGAATATTAATTATGTTAATACATAAATTGACTTATAATCATGAATATTTCATCTTATTTCAAATATTTGCCATTTTTACTAGTTGTATAATGATATTAATATCATTTTTTTTAGGGGGACGTTCATCTAATTTAGATAAACAAATACCATTTGAATCAGGTGTTATGTCTTATGGAAATTCACAAATAAAAATACATATTAAATTTTATTTAATAGCAATATTTTTTATTATTTTTGATGTCGAATCCTTATATTTATATTTATGGTCTCTTTCTATAAAAAAAATAGGATTAGAAGGTTTTATTGAAGGAATTTTATTTATTTTAACTATTTTAATTACTTTATTTTATTTATTTAAAACAAATATATTAAACTCGAAATATAGAAATATTTAATAATATTAAAATAATAAATATATAATACAATATGAAATATATTCTTAATAAATATAAAAATAAAAAAAAAAAATATCCTTTAGAAGAAAAAAAATATATTAGTACAGATCCATTAGATGAACAAGTTAATAAAAATATTTTTTTAGGTAGTTTAAAAAAAATTACTCATCAAATTATTAACTGGGGCAGAAAAAATTCTTTATGGCCTTATAATTTTGGATTATCATGTTGTTATGTTGAAATGACAACATCATTTACATCCATTAATGATATTTCTCGTTTTGGTTCTGAAGTTTTAAGAGCTTCTCCAAGACAAGCTGATTTTATCGTAATAGCAGGAACATGTTTTTTAAAAATGGCTCCTATAATACAAAGATTATACGATCAAATGTTAGAACCAAAATGGGTTATTTCGATGGGATCATGTGCTAATTCTGGAGGAATGTATGATATATATTCTGTAATACAAGGAGTAGATAAATTTTTACCTGTAGATATTTATATTCCAGGATGTCCTCCCCGACCAGAAGCATATATACAAGCATTATTATTATTACAAAAATCCATTAATTATGAAAGACGTCCTTTATCTTGGATAATAGGAGATCAAGGTATTTATAAAGCTAAAATAAAATCACCTAATAAAAAATTTTATAATAAAAATATTAAATTTAAATCACCAAAAAACATATAATATCTATAGGTATTTATTTATGAATAATATTTTTAATAAAATAGTTACTAAAATAGGAGATAAACATAATAAATCGTTTTCTAAAAAGAAAATAGAACCTATAATAGATGAATTAAATAAAAAATTTTCTTTTAAAGATTTTATTATACAAAATGGTTATAATAAAAAAATGCCATTAGTTATTTGGATTAAATCTGATGATCTGATAAAATTTATGAAATTTTTTTCACAAATTATTCATAATCCATATAATATGTTATATGATATGCATGGCATAGATGAAAGATTGCATTTAAATAAATTTTATCTAATGAAAAAAATAGATTTTTCTTTATTTTATCATTTAATTTCTATTAATAGAAATTCTGATATTATTATAAAAATTCCTTTTAAAAAAAAATCATTATCTATTGATAGTATCACAGGAATTTTTAAAAATTCAAATTGGTATGAAAGAGAAATTTGGGAAATGTTTGGAATTAATTTTATTAATCATCCTTGTTTATCACATATTCTATTACCAAAAAATTGGGATAATGGTTATCCATTACGTAAAGATTTCCCTTCTAGAGCTACTGATTTAACACCCTATATCTTAACAAAAGAAAAATATAAAACAGATATTGAAGCAACAAAATTTTTTCCACATGATTTTAATACATCAGAAAAAAACAAATATAATGATTATATGTATCTTAATTTAGGACCTAATCATCCTTCTGTACATGGTGTATTTAGAATTATTTTACAACTATCTGGAGAAGAAATTATACAATGTATACCAGAAATTGGTTACCATCATAGAGGCGCTGAAAAAATTGCTGAAAGACAAACATGGCATACTTATATCCCATATACAGATAGAATTGAATATTTAGGTGGATGTATAAATGAAATGCCTTATATTCTAGCAATAGAAAAATTAGCTAATATTGTTGTTACTGATAGAATTAAAGTAATTAGAATAATGTTATCTGAACTATTTCGTATTAATAGTCATTTATTATATTTTTCAACTTTTATACAAGATGTAGGAGCGATGACTCCTGTTTTTTTAGCTTTTACAGATAGACAAAAAATATATGATATCATTGAAGCAATTACTGGTGCTAGAATGCATCCTGCTTGGTTTAGAATAGGAGGATTAGCACAAGATTTACCTAAAAAATGGAATATTCTAATACAAAAATTATTAACATGGTTGCCTAAAAGATTAATTCTATATAAAAAAACAGCCTTACAAAATAGTATTTTAATATCTAGAACTAAAAATATAGCAGTTTATAATCAAAAAGAAGCAATATCTTGGGGCGTAACCGGTGCTGGTTTACGAGCTACCGGATTAGATTTTGATGTAAGAAAATGGCGTCCTTATTCAGGATATGAAAATTTTGATTTTGATATCCCTATTGGGAATAATATTAGTGATTGTTATTCTAGAGTATTATTAAAATTTGAAGAAATTTGGCAAAGTTTACATATTATAAAACAATGCTTAAGTTATATGCCTGAAGGAGAATATAAAGTTGATCATCCCTTAACAACTCCACCACTTAGAAAAAAAATGTTAAATAACATAGAAAATTTAATTAATCATTTTATACAAGTTTCATGGGGGCCTTTAATACCTGCTAATGAATCATTTCAAATGATTGAAGCTACTAAAGGTGTTAATAGTTATTATTTAATAAGTGATGGTAATACAACTAGTTATCGTACTAGAATAAGAACACCTAGTTTTCCTCATTTGCAACAAATACCATCTGTTATCTGTGGTAGTTTAGTATCTGATTTAGTTGCTTATTTAGGAAGTATTGATTTTGTTATGTCTGATGTAGATCGTTAAAATAATATTATGAAAAAAAAAAATAAAAATATTAGTTTATATTTAGATAAAAAAGATTTTAAAATTATAAATAAAATTTTAAATAATTATGAATGTAATAACGCAATGATTATTGAAACATTAATATTTTTTCAAAAAAAATATGGATGGATATCAGATAAAATTATTATTGATATTTCTAATATTTTAAATATAAATCCTTCTAAAATTGATAGTATAGCAACATTTTATAGTCAAATTTTTCGATCTCCAGTAGGTAAATATGTTATTAAATATTGTGATAGTATTGTTTGTTATATAACAAAATATAAAAAAATTTTAAAACATATTAAAAAAAAATTAAAAATTAAATCTGGAGAAACAACTTCTGATAAATTATTTACTTTAATACCTATATGTTGTTTAGGACATTGTGAAAATAGTCCTGTTATAATGATTAATGAAAAAATTTATACTTCATTATCTATTAATTATATAGATCAAATATTGGATAATTATATTAATGAAAATTATAAAACCAAATCCAGAAACACATCCTCTAACATGGCGTATTAATAAAAATAAAACATTATTTCTAAATAAATATATAAAAAAAGATGGTTATAAAATTTTAAGAAATAGTTTAATTAAAAATACACCACAAGATATAATTAATATTGTAAAAAAATCAAAATTAAAGGGTAGAGGTGGTGCTGGATTTTATACTGGATTAAAATGGAGTTTAATTCCTCCAAAAAAAAATGATGATGAAATTAGATATTTTTTATGTAATGCTGATGAAATGGAACCTGGAACATATAAAGATCGTTTTTTAATAGAACATATTCCACATCAATTAATAGAAGGAATAATTATAAGTGCTTTTGCTATACAAGCTAATAAAGGATATATTTTTTTAAGAGGAGAATATATAAAATGTATAAAAATTTTAAATATAGCGATAAAAGAAGCATATAATGCTAAATTTTTAGGAAAAAATATATTAGATAGTAATTTTGATTTTGATTTATACCTCCATACAGGAGCTGGAAGATATATATGTGGAGAAGAAACAGCTTTAATTAATTCTTTAGAAGGAAAACGTCCTAATCCTCGTTTTAAACCTCCATATCCAGCTACGATTGGTTTATGGGGTAAACCTACATGTATTAATAATGTTGAAACTATTTTTAATATACCTGGTATAATAAAATATGGACCTAAATGGTATCATAATATATCTAATAGTATATATGATACTGGTACAAAAATGTTAGGTTTTTCAGGAAATGTTAATACTCCAGGAGTATGGGAATTACCTTTTGGAACACCTGCTCGTTTAGTTTTAGAAAAATATGCAGGAGGAATGAAAAAAGGATTTTTTTTAAAAGCTTGGCAACCAGGTGGTGCAGGAACTGGTTTTTTAACAAAAAATCATTTAGATTTACCAATGGATTTTATAAATATTAGTAAAGCTGGTAGTAGATTAGGAACTGGTATATCTCTTGCGATAGACACAAGTATAAGTATTATATCTATATTAAAAAATTTAGAAATATTTTTTGCTAGAGAATCTTGTGGTTTTTGTACTCCTTGTAGGGAAGGTTTGCCTTGGATTGTTAAAATATTAAATAAACTAGAAAAAAAAAAAGGATTTAAAAAAGATATTTACCTTCTTAAGGATATAAGTAATCAATTAATTAATGGGGGAGCTTTTTGTGCTCATGCTCCGAGTGCGATGGAACCTTTAAATAGTGCATTGAAATATTTTTTAAATGAATTTAAATATGGAGTAATGAATTAAAAAATTTTTATATAAAAATTTTAACTTATATATTATAAATAATAAATTAAAATATTTTTTATACTACTAAATAGTAGTAAGGAATATATATTATGATTGATATTAATATAGAAGGTCAATTATATAAAGTTAGTGAAAAAGATAACTTATTAAAAATATGTTTATCTTTAGGTTTTGATATACCATATTTTTGTTGGCATCCTGTTTTAGGAAGTATAGGATCATGTCGCCAATGTGCAATAAAACAATCTGATGATCCAAAAAAAAAAAATGAATATATAATTATGTCTTGCATGTCTGCGCCTATCAATAATTCACATATTATTATTAATGATAGTGATTTAATTAATTTTCGTAAAAAAAATATTGAATTATTAATGTTAAATCATCCACATGATTGTCCTATTTGTGATGAAGGTGGTAGTTGTCATTTACAAGATATGACTGTCATGGCAGGACATAATAATCGTAGATATAATTTTCTTAAAAGAGAATATAAAAATCAATATTTAGGTCCTTTTATTTCTCATACAATGAATCGTTGTATTACATGTTATCGTTGTGTAAGATTTTATAAAGATTATGCAGATGGACAAGATTTTAATGTTTTTGGATCTAAAAATAATATTTATTTTGGTAGATATATACATGGTAGATTAAAAAATATATTTTCTGGTAATTTAATTGAATTATGTCCTACTGGAGTTTTTACAGATAAAGTTTATAATATAAATTATTCAAGAAAATGGGATTTACAATATGCTCCAAGTATTTGTCAAAATTGTTCATTAGGATGTAATATTTTTATTGGAGAACGTTACGGAAAACTGTCTAGCATACAAAATAGATTTCATGAAAAAATAAATCATTATTTTTTATGTGATAAAGGTTATTTTGGTTATGATTATACTTATTTAAAAAATAATCCTATTAAAATTATATATTATCAAGATAATAAAAAACTTATTTTTAATTATGATAAAATTTTAAAAAAAATTATCCATTTAATTTTAAATTCTAAAAATATAATTGGTATTGGCTCACCAAGAGCAAGTATAGAAAGTAATGTTATTTTAAAAAAATTAGTCGGAAAAAATAATTTTTATTTAGGTATTTTAAAAAATGAAAAAAAACAAATTAATTATATTATTGATATAATACAAAATACAGATATATATTTTCCTACATTATCTGAAATTGAAAATTATGATACGATTTTAATAATAGGAGAAGATCTAAGTAATACTAATCCTAGAGCTGCTTTAGCAGTTAGACAAGCTATAAAAAAATATTTTAATATTAAAAATAATAATTTAGATATTCCTTATTGGAAGGCTGATGCAATTTCAAATATGAGAAATAAAAAATTAAATCCGTTATTAATAACAAGTAATGATGAAACGTTATTAGATGATATTTCTTTATTGAATTATTATGCATCTACTTTAGATCAATCTATATTAATTTTTACATTAGCAGATTATATTAAAAATAATAATATCATTATAAATGATCCAATATTTAAAAAAAAAATTATAAAAATAAAAAAAATATTATTAAATTCTAAAAAACCTTTAATTATTTCTGGAACAAGTTCTAATTCTCTATCATTAATTTCAGCATCATATTCAATAGCCAAAGAATTATATAAAAAAAATAAAAATGTAGGATTATTTTATGTATTAAATGAAGTAAATAGTATGGGAACTGGTTTAATTAAAGGAAAATCTTTAAATAGTTTATTTCTAAAAAAAAAATCTATTACGCATATTAATTCTAATATAGATACTATTTTTATAATGGAAAATGATTTATATATTTATGAAGATAAAAATATACTTAATAATTTTTTTAAAAATATTCCTAATATAATTGTATTGGATCATATTGTTACTAGAACTATGAAAAAAGCTAATATAATATTACCAGTAACAAATTTTATGGAAAATAGTGGTACCGTTATTAATAACGAATGTAGAGCACAAAGATATTTTCAAGTTTATAATCCTTCTTTTTATAATAAAAATAATGATAGAAAATCTAGTTGGAAATGGATATATGAAATATATGCAAAATTAAATGGTTTCAATAAAAATATTACTTTAGATGAAATTATAAAAAAATGTGAAAAATATATCCCAATACTTAATGGTATTAATTTAGCAGCACCACCTGCTACTTATAAAGTATATAATAGAAAATTTGCAAGATCTTCTATTAGATATAGTGGGAGAACATCAATGTTTTCTAATATAAATATACATGAACCTCAACAACCTAAAGATAAAGATACTATTTTTAATTTTTCTATGGAAGGAAATTATGGTTCAGATATTAATTATACACATATACCATTTTTATGGGCTCCTGGATGGAATTCTTCCCAAGCATTACATAAATTTCAAAAAGAAATTGGCATTTCATCTAAATATGGTATTACAGGATTTAAAATTTGTAAAAAAAATAAATGTAAAATACATATTAAAAGAATATATCATAAAAATAATAATGTTAATCACAATAACCAATTAATAATTATTGCACATCAAAATTTATTTCAAAATAACAGTTTAATGCAAAAATCTAATTTAATAAAAAAATATTTTAAGAATTATTATGTAATTTTTAATAAAAATGATGCTAAACAATTAGGAATTTTAAATAATTATTTAGTTAAATTATATTGTTTAAATAATATTTTTATACTAAAAACACATATTTCAAAATTTTTAAATCAAGGCTTAATAAGCCTTCCATTAGGAGTTAAAAATATTCCATTATCTTTTTTAGGTAAAATTATTGAAAAAATAAAGGTATTAAAATGATATTTTTTTCTTTATTTAATTCTATAAAATTATTTTATGTATTACAAATATTATTTATATTATTATTATTATTAATAAGTAGTGCTTTTTTAAGTTTTATAGAAAGACGTATACTTGCTTTATTTCAAAACCGTTATGGTCCTAATAGAGTAGGATTATTTGGTTGTCTCCAAGTATTGGCTGATATGATAAAAATTATTTTTAAAGAAGATTGGAATCCAAATTTTTCAAATAAATTATTATTTAATTTAGCTCCTATTTTAGCATTTAATACATTATTATCTGTTTTTGCTATATTACCTATTACTCCATATATAATAATATCTAATTTAAATATTGGAATACTTTTTTTTTTTATGATGGCTAGTATTTCAGTATATTCGATATTATTTGCAGGATTAGCAAGTAATAATAAATATGCTTTATTGGGAGCAATAAGAGGAGTAGCACAAATTATTAGTTATGAAATTTTTTTAGGATTATCATTAATGGGTATTGTTTGTCAAACAGAATCTTTTAATTTGTTAGATATAATTTATTATCAGTATAAACATTATTGGAATATTATTCCTCAATTTTTTGGTTTTATACCATTTTTAATTGCTTCTATAGCATTATGTCATAGACATCCTTTTGATCAACCAGAAACAGAACAAGAACTTATTGATGGTTATCATATTGAATATTCTGGAATGAAATTTGGACTTTTTTTTATAGGAGAATATATTAATATAATAGTATTATCTTCTTTAATTGTTATTTTATTTTTTGGGGGATGGTTAGGACCATTTTTTACACCAATAATATGGTTTTTAATTAAAACTATTATATTTATAATATTATTTTTCTTAATAAGAGCATCATTGCCTAGACCTCGTTATGATAAAGTAATATATTTTGGATGGTTCATATGTTTACCATTAACATTAATTAATCTTATACTTACTGCATGTTTAACAAAATTTAAATAACTTTTTAAAATTAAATAATGAACATTAAAAAATTTTTTATTAATATAATAAGTCAAATAAGAAGTATTTTTTTTATTTTATTAAATCTCTTTAGTAAAAGAGAAACAATAATGTATCCAGAAGAAAAAATTTATTTACCACCAAGATATAGAGGTAGAATAGTATTAACATCTGATTTAGATAATAATGAACGTTGTGTTGCTTGTAATCTTTGTGCAGTTGTTTGTCCAGTTAGTTGTATAACTTTAAAAAAATCTATAAATAAAGATAAACGATCATATGCTAAATTTTTTAGAATAAATCTTTCTAGATGTATTTTCTGTGGATTTTGTGAAGAAGCTTGTCCTACATCAGCTATACAATTAATTCCAGATTTTGAATTATGTGAATTTAATAGAAAAAATTTAATATATGAAAAAGAAAATTTATTAATTAACAATCCCGGAAAAGATTTAAAATATAATTTTTATAATATTTCAGGAGTTAAAATTAAAAATAATAAAAAAAATAATATAGAAAATTCAAGTATAGAAGTAGATATAAAAAATATTTTACCATAATTTTAATTATAGAGGTATTTTATATGGAAATAATATTATATTTATTAGGATTTGTATCAATAATTTTTACATTTTTAATTATTATTAGTGTTAATCCTATTTATACATTGTTATATTTTTTAATTTCATTAATTTCAATATCATGTATATTTTTTTTATTAGGTAATTATTTTGCTGGAGCACTAGAAATTATTATATATACTGGATCTATTATTATATTATATATATTTGTTTTAATGTTTTTAAATTATAAAAATATTGAGTTAGAAGAAAAGTTTTTTTTTTACAAAAAAAAATTATTTTTAATTAATATTTTAATTATAAATTTCTTTTTTTTAATATTAATATTTTATATTTTAAAACATTTGTATACAAAAAAATTAATTATTCATAATTTTATTAATATACAAAATATTGGTATAAATTTATTTACACAATATAAAATTATTGTAGAATTAATATCTATACTTTTATTATCAGGTATAATTATTGTTTTACATATAGGAAATAAAAGAAAAAATTAAAATTTTATTTATTTCTATACAATAAAGAAGAATATAAAATGATACCTTTATATCATATTTTAATATTTATTATTATAATATTTATTATTGGATTAACAGGAATATTAATTAGAAATAATATGTTGTATATTTTAATTTGTACTGAATTAATGGTTAATGCTTCTGCTTTGTCATGTATAATTTCTGGTAATTATTGGAAACAAACAGAAGGAGAAATTATGTACATTATATCTATTAGTATATCAGCTATAGAAACTTGTATAGGTTTAATTTTATTAATAAAATTATATTTTTATAAAAATAATATTAATATTGATTCAATTAGTGAGATGAATGGATGAAATTACTTTTTTTAATTATTTTAATGCCATTAACTAGTTTCTTAATACTATCATTATTTTCTAATTATTTAAATAAAACTCAAATTTCAATAATAGGAGTTATTTGTATAGGTATAAGTGCAATATTAACATTAATAATAGGATATATTTTTTTAAAAAGTAAATTATTGTTTTATAAACAATTTTTATGGGAAATATTAAGTATTAATTCTCTACATATTAATTTCAATTTATATTTAGATATGTTATCTCTAACTATGTTATTTATTACTACATGGGTAGGATTTTTTATCCATATATTTTCTATTTGGTATATGAAAAATAAAGAAGGATATTCTAGATTTTTTGCATATACTAATTTATTTATTGCTAATATGACATTACTTATTTTAGCTGATAATTTTATTTTAATGTTTTTTGGATGGGAAGGAGTAGGAGTGTGTTCCTATTTATTAATAGGATTCTTTTATAAGAAATCATTAAATGGATTATCTGCTATAAAAGCATTTTTAATAACTCGTTTTAGTGATATTTTTTTAATTATTGGAATATTTTTTATATTTAAAATATTTAATACTTTTAATTTTTCAGAAATATTTAATATTTCAACATCATCCTTTATTTATTATAAAGCATATTATTTAAAAATAATATCTATAATGATTATTATAGGATCTTTAAGTAAATCAGCTCAATTTCCATTAAATACTTGGTTAATAGATGCGATGGTTGGACCTACTCCTGTATCTGCACTTATTCATGCATCTACTATGGTTACTGCTGGTATTTATTTAATTTTGCGTAATAATATTTTATTTTTAATGAATACCCGCATCTTGTTTTTATGTAGTATTATTGGTGCTATAACAATATTATTATCTGGTTATTCTGCGTTAATACAAAATAATATTAAACGTATTTTGGCATACTCTACAATGAGCCAAATTGGTTATATGTTTGTAGCATTAGGTATTAATTCATGGAAAGCTTCTTTATTTCATGTAATATCACATGCTTTTTTTAAAGCATTACTTTTTTTATGTGTTGCTTCTATTATTTCTTTATGTAGGAATGAACAAAATATATTAAAAATGGGAGGAATAAAAAAATATTTCCCATTTATATACTATATTTTTTTATTTGGTTCAATATCTTTAATTTCATTACCTTTTATTACTATGAGTGGTTTTACAAAAGAAAAGATACTATATGAAATTTTTGTAAATAAATATAATTTTCTACTTATTATTAGCTTTATAGGTAGTATTTTTACTGCTTTATATACTATTCGTATGATTTATAAAATTTTTTATGGTAAAAGTAATATTTATTTTAATAAAATTAAAAATAATACATTTATACATAATATTCCATTAATAATATTAACAATATTATCTAGTTATGTTGGTGTAACATTATTACCAATAAAACAAAAATTTTTATTTCCTAATAAATTATTAATTCTAAATCATAGAAATTATTTTGTTTTAGAAATAATATCTGTATTAATTTTAATTAATAGTTGTTTATTATATATTTTTTATATAAAAAATAATTTTTTAGTAAAAAAAATTATTAAAAATTATTATTATTATTTTTATTTTATAAATGATTTTTTTTTAAATGGTTATTATATAGATAATATTTATAAAAATTTATTTACAAATATTTTTAAACGATTTTTATCGTTAATAAAAAATGATCCTATTTCAAAAATAATAGATTATTTATTTATAAATTTATTAAATAAAATAGGATATTTATTATTAATAAGTGAAAATGGATATATTCGTTGGTATATATTATCTATATATATAGGAACAATACTAATTTTAGTATATTTAACAATATTTATTAATAATCAATATTATTTTATATAATAAATTTAATTTTTATATATTAAATAATAACAAATATAATTAGGAAATTTTATGTTATTACCTTGGTTTATATTAATCCCTTTTTTTAGTGGTTTAATTTGTTGGCAAAGTGAAAAAATAAATTCTAAATTTCCTCGTTGGATATCTTTAATTTCTATTAGTTTTATTTTTATAATATCAATTATTAAATTAATTTTATATACGTATTTTTTTAAAAATGATATATTTTTTATATATCCTACATGGATATCAGAATTCCAATTAAATTGGATTTCAAGATTTGGAATAAATTTTCATTTAGCTATAGATGGATTATCATTAATAATGATAAATCTAACTGGATTATTAGGTATCATGGCTGTAATATGTTCTTGGAATGAAATAAAAAAACTTCATGGTTTTTTTCATTTAAATTTATTATGGATTTTAAGTGGAGTTATTGGTGTATTTTTATCTGTAGATATGTTTTTATTTTTTTTATTTTGGGAAATAATGTTATTACCTATGTATTTTTTAATATCTTTGTGGGGACATAAAAATATTCAAGGAAATAGTCGTATTAAAGCAGCAACTAAATTTTTTATTTATACTCAATCTAGTGGTTTATTAATGTTATGCGGAATTTTAACTTTAGTTTTTTCTTATTATAAATCTACTGGCATATTAACTTTTGAATATGATGCTTTATTAAATAATCATTTAAATTTAAAAACAGAATTTTTTTTAATGTTATCTTTTTTTATTGCATTTGCGGTTAAAATGCCTATTATTCCATTTCATGGATGGTTGCCTGATGCACATAGTCAAGCTCCAACCGCAGGATCTGTTGATTTAGCTGGTATTTTATTAAAAACAGCTGCTTATGGTTTATTGAGATTTACATTACCATTATTTCCTATATCATCTTTAAAATTTTCATTTATTGCAATATTATTAGGAATATGTGGTATTTTTTACGGTTTATGGATGGCGTATATACAAAAAGATATAAAAAAAATTATAGCATATACGTCCATATCTCATATGGGATATATTTTAATAGGAATCTATAGTTTTAACAAATTAGCCTATCAAGGTGTAATTATACAAATGATATCACATGGTATTTCCGCTTCTGCACAATTTATTCTTTGTGGACAAATATATGAAAAATTAAAAACACGTAATATTCAATTAATGGGAGGGATATGGAATCATATAAATACATTACCGGGTTTATTTATTTTTTTTACTTTAGCTAGTATTGGCATTCCTGGAACAGGAAATTTTATAGGAGAATTTTTAATTCTATTAGGTGTTTTTTATAAAAATCCTATTTGTGCATGTATTTCTACTTTTAGTTTATTATTTTCTAGTATTTATGCATTAAATATGATACAAAAAATTTTTTATGGTTCTAAAACTAGAATAAATATTTTAGAAAAAAATATGTTTTTAAGAGAAAAAATTATTTTATTTATATTATTAATTTTATTAATAATTTTAGGTTTTTATCCACAATTTATTTTGAATATATCAAATAATACTATTAATAGTATATATAATAGAATTATAATGATTAATTATTAATTAAATTTATATATTATTTTTGATAAATTTTTAGATAAAATAGAAAATTTTATGACTAAATCATTAATACCATTAATACCTTTAACTATTATTATTATATCATTAATATTTTTATTAATTAAGATAATAATAAAACGTGATAATATTATAAGCTTAAGTATTACAATTATTGGATTTATATTTACAATAATATCTCTTTTTTATATACAAAATGATAATTTTTTTATAAATAATTTATTTTTACAAGATAAATATTCTATTTTTTATAAAATTATATTATTATTTCATAATATGCTAATATGTTTATTAGCTTATAAATGGTTATCTGTTATTAAATATAATAAAGATGAATTTTATTTATTGATTATAATTTCAACTATAGGAAGTTTAGTATTATTAGATTCAAACAATTTAATTTCAATGTTAATCGGTATTGAACTAATATCTATACCTATTTTTGGTCTTATATTTTATAACTTAAAATTAAAATATGCATTAGAAGCTAGTATTAAATATACAATAATTTCTACGTTAGTTTCATCATTCCTAATATTAGGAATATCTTTTATTTATTTAGATAATGGTAGTTTACATTTTATTAATTTATTAAATAATGATATAATTCATAGTTTTTTTTCTATAAATTATTTAACAATTATTGGTTTATTATTAATAATCATAAGTTTAGGATTTAAACTATCAATAGTTCCATTTCATTTATGGACTCCAGATGTTTATCAAGGATCACCAACTATTATTACATTATTTTTATCTACATTTAGTAAATTATCAATTTTTATATTTTTATTTAAATTTTTAATTAATTTTAGATATATTCATTATATGCAATCTTTTATATTGCAAATAATAATTTTATTATCAATATTATCAATATTATTTGGTAATATTATGGGCATTACAACTAAAAATAATATTAAACGTGTATTAGCATATTCATCTATAGCTCATATGGGATATATGTTTATAATATTAATTTATAATCAAAAATACGAAACGTATATTTTTTCATTAGAAATTATGGTAATATATGTTATTGGATATTTGATAAATAATTTAGGTATTTTAGGAGTAATGAGTATTTTTGCTAGTTTCAATGTTAATGAAATTAATATAGATAAATTATATTATTATCGTGGTTTATTTTGGTATGATCCTATTTTAACTTTTATTTTAACTATAATGTTATTATCTCTAGCTGGTATTCCTCTTACTATAGGATTTATCTCAAAATTTTATTTAATAGCTTTAAGTATAAAAATGAAAATGTGGTATTTAACATATATAATTATATTTGGAAGTTCTATAGGAATATATTATTATTTAAATATAATTATTAGTTTATATTTAAAACCATCTAAAATAAATAAAAAATTTTATCTTACTAAAACAAAAAATAATAATTATTATTTTTTTATAAAAAATTTATTATTATTATTTGCAATAATAACAATTATATTAGGACTATATCCTGAATTTTTAATAAAGTTTATTTTAAATTAAATTTTATAAAAAATAATTATTTAAAATATTTAAACTTTTTTTTTATAATTTTAAATAAAAAAAGACTTATTATTAATAATAAAAAAATAAATAAAAAGTATTGAATAATTTTAGTAGTATCCTTTATCCACTTAGATATAATTTCACCAAAAAAATATCCAGAAATAGTAAAAAAAATAGTCCAAATAAAAGCTCCAATAATATTTAAGAAAAAAAATTTTATACTAGAAATTTTAGTAATACCCATTGTTATAGGACTTATTAATCTAAATCCATAAATAAATCTTGTAATAATAATAAAAAAATAAGGATATTTTTTAAATAAAACACGATATTTTTGAATTTTTAAATTATAATTTTTAAAAAAAGATAAAAAATTTTTACTATATTTTTTACCTATAAAAAATAGTATTTGATTACTTAAGATAGAACCTACTATAGTAATAATTATAATATTATTTAAATTTAAAATTTTTTTATGAGCTAACATGCCAGCAATAATAATAAATGTTTCCCATTCAATTAAAGAACTTAATAATATTATAAAATAACCATATTTATACATTATTTTTGTTAAATTTATATCAAACATATTTGATATCATATTTTAAAATAGTTAATATATATAGTTTATTTCGGTGAGAAGGGGATTCGAACCCCTGATATGTTCCCATATACATACTTTCCAGGCATGCGCCTTCAACCACTCGGCCATCTCACCATAATTAATTAATAATTATTGTAAAAATATCAACAATATATTAGTATTACATACTATGTTAAAGAAAAAAAGATTAAAATTTAATTTTTTATTTTATGATTATGAAACCTTTGGTTTAAATCCTAAAAAAGATAGAATTGCCCAGTTTGCTTGTATACGTACTGATATTAATTTTAATATTATTAATAAACCTATAGTTCTTTATTGTAAATTATCTAGTGATTATTTACCTGATCCTCAATCAATTATTGTACATAATATAAACCCATATATGGTAAATTTGAAAGGATTACAAGAAAATAAATTTGCAAATTATATTAATAATATATTTCTATATCCAAATACTTGTATTGTTGGATATAATAACCTTTATTTCGATGATGAATTTAGTAAATTTTTATTTTATCGAAATTTTTATGATCCATATAGTTGGTTTTGGAAAAATAATAATAGTAGATGGGATATACTTAGTTTAGTTATAGCATGTTATATATTAAGACCTAATGGAATTTTTTGGCCTAAAATTAATAATATACCCATTTTTAATCTTGAAAAAATAGCAAAATTAAATAATCTGATACCATATAAGATTCATGATGCATTATCTGATGTATATACTACAATATCTATTACAAAATTAATTAAAAATAAACAACCATTGTTATATAAATATTTTTTTAAAAATAGAAATAAAGAAGAATTATTAAAAATCATAAATTTATCAAAAATTCAAATTTTAATTCATATTAGTAATCTTTACAAAAATAAAGATAATAATATAAATTGTATAACTCCATTATTTTGGCATCCACAAAATAAAAATATATTAGTTACTTTTAATTTAATAAAAGATGTAAATTATTTTTTACAAATTTTAAAAAAAAATAATCAATTATATCAAAAATGTATTTTTTCATATATAAAATTTATTAATTTAAATAAAGTTCCTTTATTATTACCATTTAATTTTTTAAAACAAATTGATATTAATCGTTTAAAATTTAATAATCTATTTTACATAAATAATTTTATTTTATTACAAAAAAATTTTTTAAAGATAAAAAATATTATAAAGTATTCTCTAATTAATTTTACTGTAAAATATATTAAAACTAATATTTATAATGTTGATGAACAATTATATAATAATTTTTTTTCTAATGAAGATTTATTAAAATTCAAACAAGTACATAATAAAAAATTTATTTTTTTAAATAAATTATCTTTTAAAGATCAAAGAGCTAATATTTTATTATTTAAATATAAAGCAAGAAATTTTCCTATAAAATTAAATGTGATAGAACAAAAAAAATGGAATATATATCAAAAAAATATATTTAATCGAAAATTTCTTCAAAAGTATATATGTAAAATTAAAAAACTTTTAAAAAAAAATTTTTGTAACAAAAAAAATCTAACTTTAAAAAAATTACTCAAATATGTTAAAAATTATTTTTATATAATATAATAAAATATTATGAAAATAATAAATGTTTTAATTTTAAATATTTAGTGTTTAAATATTTAAAATTATAAATATTGTAATTTACAATTAATGGTATTCTGTCAATAATATTTATTCCATATTTTTTTAAAATTTTAATTTTATAAGGATTATTTGTTAATAATTTAATATTCTTAATACCTAAAATTTTTAATATATTAATACAAGAAAGAAAATTTCTTTCATCTGCATGAAATCCTAATTTATAATTAGCTTCTACAGTATCTAATCCTTTATCTTGTAAATTATAAGCTTTAATCTTATTTAAGATTCCAATATTTCTTCCTTCTTGTCTGTGGTATATTAATATACCACAAGTTTCTTTAGCAATTCTATCTAAAGATAATTGTAATTGTAAACCACAATCACAACGTAAACTATAAAATGCATCTCCAGTTAAACATTCTGAATGTATTCTTGTTAAAATAGTTAAATTTTTGTTAATATTTTTTAAACCTTTTACTAAAGCAATATGATTATTACCTGTATTTATTTCTTCAAAACCTATAATAATAAATTTACCCCATTTTGTAGGTAATTTTGCTCTAGATATTTCTTTTATATTCATAAATATTTTCCTTTTTTTTAAAATTAAAATTTATAAAAAATAAATATTTATTTAATGTTTTAATAAAAAAATAATATTTTAAAAATTATTTTTATAAAAGAAAATAATTTATTATATTGAATTTTTTATTAAAATAATTTATTTATATAATAAACTATTATTTTTAGGAATTATATGAATTTATTAAAGTCATTAACGACAGTTAGTATAATTACATTGCTTTCTAGATTATTAGGTTTTATTAGAGATAGTCTTATTGCAAAAGTTTTTGGTGCTGGCATTTATAGTGATTCTTTTTTTATAGCATTTAAATTACCTAATTTATTAAGACGTATATTTGCAGAAGGAGCTTTTTCTCAAGCTTTTACTCCTATATTAGCTGAATATAAAAATAAAAGAAGTAATAAAAAAACAAAAAAATTTATTGCTTCTACATTAGGTATATTAATTATTATACTTTCTATAATAGTAATATTAGGTATATTATTTTCTTCCTTTATTATCTCTATAATTGCACCAGGTTTTGTAAATACAGATTTTAAATTAAAACTTACATCAAAAATTTTAAAAATGACTTTCCCGTATATTTTATTAATATCATTATCATCATTAGCAAGTTCTATTTTAAATATTTGGAAAAATTTTTTTGTACCAGCCATAACTCCTATTTTATTAAATGTAAGTATGATATTATTAATTATCATATTTCCTAATCTTTTGGAGCCATCAATATTAATTTTAGCTTGGGCTGTATTAATTGGTGGATTATCACAAATTTTTTATCAATTAATTTATTTAAAAAAAATAAATATGTTAATATTTCCAAGTTTTAAAAATTTTGATAAAGGAGTATTAAGAGTCTTAAAAAAGATGTGTACTGCAATTATTGGCGTAGCAGCAACACAAATATCTTTATTAATTAATTCTGCCTTTTCTTCTTTTTTAATTACAGGATCAATTACTTGGATTTATTATTCTGATCGCCTTATGGAATTACCTGTTGGTATGTTTGGTATTGCATTAACAATTGTATTATTACCTGCTTTAACTGATGCTTATACTCAAAACAAAGAAAATGAATATAATCAATTAATGGATATAGGTTTGCGTTTATGTTTTTTATTAATAGTACCTAGTTCATTAATTTTAGGATTTTTATCAAAATTATTATTAATTTCATTATTCCAATATGGAGCATTTACTTATTTTGATGTATTAATGACTCAAGTTAATATTATTATATATTCTATTGGAATATTATTTTTAATAATTGCTAAAGTTTTAGCAATAGGATTTTATGCTAGACAAGATGTAAAAACACCTGTTCAAATTAATATATTAATTTTAGTTATTACTCAATTTATGAGTCCTATATTTATTTTTTTTCTACATCATATAGGATTTCCTATATCAATATGTATTGCTGCTTTTTTAAATGTAATTTTATTATATAAAATATTAATTAAAAGAAAATTATATAAACCAGAACATGGTTGGTTATATTTTTTATTTCGAATTTTAATAGTTACAGTAATTTTAAGTATTATTTTATTATTGATTGCTAATCAAGTTCCTGAAAAATGGTTAATTTTATCTTCTTTTAAAATACGTATTATTTATTTATTAAGTATTTGTTCTATAATTTTTATGTTATATATTTTTATATTATTTTTATTAGGTTTTCGTATAAAAGAATTTTCTTTAAAAAATATAATAAAATAATTATATTTATAATTATAAATTATAAATTTTAATTTAAATATTATATGAAATATATTTTTTATATTAGTTTCAGTATTAATATTTTTTTATTAAAAAAAATTTTTTATATTTTTATTTTATTAAACTTATTTAAATTTTCAGAATTAAAATAAATAATATTTATAGGTTTTTATTATGAGAAAACAAAAAAATTTAATTCATTTAACATGTACAAAAAATAATTATAAAGGTTTATATATAACACAAACAGCATTTTTACAAATAAATAAAATAATTAAAAAAAATAATAGTAAAGGAATAAAATTATTTTTAAAAAAATCTGGCTGTTTTGGATTTAAATATAATATTTTATTATTAGATAATTTATTAAATAATGAAATTATATTTCAAAAAGATACAATATGTATTTTTATTAATAATAAAGATCTTATTTTTATAGATGGTACTATTATTAATTTTACAAAAAATAATTTTCATCAATCTTTCCAATTTTATAATAGTAAAATTAAACAATTTTGTGGATGTAAAAAAAGTTTTACTTTTAAATAAAAAAAAAGAATAAATAAAATGAATATTAATTCTAAATATTTAAAAAAAAAAAATATATATAAAGAAGGATTTTTTACTAAATTAAAAAATAAAAAATTTGTTCCAGGTATTAATATGGATATTATATATAAAATTTCTAAAATGCGTAATGAACCAAAATGGATGTTAGAATTTAGATTAAAAGGATATAATTCTTGGATAAAAAAAATAGAACCTCATTGGTTAAATGGAAATTATAAAGAATTAAATTATCAAAAATATATTTATTATTCAGCTCCCTTATCTACTAAATTAAATAGTGATAAAAACAAATATTTTACATCTGAAGTTAAAAAGACTTTTCATAAATTAAAACTTCCTATTAAAGATAACTCAGATATAGCAATTGATGCTATTTTTGATTCAGTTTCAGTTATTACAACTAATCAAAAAAAACTTTTAGATAAAGGAATTATTTTTTGTTCATTAAATTATGCAATTAAACATTATCCTAAATTAGTTCAAAAATATTTAGGTTTTGTAGTTCCTGCTGATGATAATTTTTTTGCATCATTAAATGCAGCTGTAATTTCTGATGGTACATTTATTTACATTCCAAAAAATACAAAATGTCCTATAGATTTATCTACTTATTTTAGAATTAATCAAAAAAATATTGGTCAATTTGAACGTACTATTTTAATTGCAGATGAAAACAGTTATCTAAATTATATAGAAGGTTGCTCTGCTCCAATTAGAAATAATTCTCAATTACATGCTGCTGTAGTTGAGGTAATTTTACATAAAAATGCACAAGTAAATTATTCAACTGTACAAAATTGGTTTTCAGGTACTAAAAAAAATAAAGGAGGTATCTTAAATTTCGTAACTAAAAGAGCAATATGTTATGGAAAAAATAGTAAAATGTCTTGGACACAATCAGAAACAGGAGCAGCTATTACTTGGAAATATCCTAGTGTTATTTTAAAAGGAGATAATTCTGTTGGAGAGTTTTTTTCTGTGTCATTAACTAACGGCAATCAACAAGCTGATACTGGTACTAAAATGATTCATATAGGTAAAAATACAAAGTCAACAATTATTTCTAAAAGTATTTCTACAGAAAAAAGTAAAAATACTTATCGTGGATTAGTTTATATTAATAAACATGCTGAATATTCTCGTAATTTTACTCAATGTGATTCAATTTTAATTGGTTCTAAATGTAGTACACATACATATCCTAATTTAAAAATATTAAATAATACTGCACAAATTGAACATGAAGCTTCCACTTCTAAAATAGAAGAAGATCAAATTTTTTTTTGTTTACAAAGAGGATTAAATATGGAAGATGCTGTTTCTCTTATTATTAATGGATTTTGTAGAGAAATTTTTGTAAAATTTCCTTTAGAATTTGCAGTTGAGGCACAAAAATTATTATCTATTCATTTAGATAATAGTATAGGATAAAATAATATATTTAGTAAATAATAATTTAAAAAAATTATGTTAAAAATTAAAAATTTACGTGTTAATATAAATAATAAAATTATTTTAAATGAATTTAATTTATCTATAAATTCAGGAGAAATTCATGCTATTATGGGACCTAATGGATCTGGGAAAAGTACTTTATCATATGTAATATCTGGTAAAAAAGAATATATTGTTACTAAAGGAGAAATATTTTTTAAAAAAAAAAAATTATTAAATTTAACACCAGAAATTAGAGCAAGAGAAGGTATTTTTGTTTCTTTTCAGTATCCTATAGAAATACCTGGAGTTACTAATAATATATTTTTATATAATGCTTTAAAAGCAATAAAAAAATATAGGAATAATAATATATTGGATAGATTTACTTATAATAAAATTATAAATGAAAAAATAAAATTTTTAGGGAAAACAAAAGATTTTTTACAACGATTTGTAAATGTTGGATTTTCTGGAGGAGAAAAAAAAATTAATGATATATTACAAATGTTTGTATTAGAACCAAATTTTTGTATTTTAGATGAAATTGATTCTGGATTAGATATAGATGCTTTAAAGTTAGTATCTAAAATAATTAATTTTATGAAAAATAAAAATAGATCATTTTTAATTATTACACATTATCGTCGTATTCTTGATTATATTAATCCTGATTATATCCATATATTATATAATAAAAATATTATAAAATCAGGAAATATGAGCATTCTTTCTGATTTAGATCAATATGGATATGGGTATATTAATGAAAGATAATATCTATAAAAAATTAAAAAATCTTTATAAATTAAATAAAAAATATTTTTATTCTAATAAATCAAAAATGGATTTATATAAATTAAAAAATTTTTTAAAAAAAGAATTATTATATGATAATCAAAAATTATTATTTAAATATTTAAATAATAATTTATTAATTAACTCGAAATCATTACCTATTAATAATAATAAATTATTTAAACTATTATTTCCAATAGATGCAATTATATTATTTTTTATTAATGGTAAAATTGATAAAATTATTAGTAATATAGATAATAAATATTATAAAATCCATATTAACTCATATAATGATATTCATAATAGTAATTTTTTAAAAAAAGATATTTATCATTATTTATCTGAATCTTTTACTAAAGAAAATATAATAATTAATATTAATCATATAAAAAATATTAAGGGTAAAAAACCATTATATATAGTATATTTTAATGATAAAAATAAAAAAAATGAAATTGCTATATTTAATTATAGAAATTTTATTTATATAAAAAATACTTTTTCTACTATAATAGAACATCATATAAATACAGATAAATCATATATTAATAATATTTATAATACTTTTATTATAAATGATAATTCTAAATTAGAACATTATACTTTTATTACTAATTATAATAATAAAAATAATAATAATTTTTGTTCTATTAGTAATGAATTTCTTTTATATAACAATGTTTTTTATAAAAAATATGATGTATTAATGTCAAATCAATATATTCATCAAAATAATAATTTTCAATTTTTAGGAGAAAAAACAAAATTAATATATAACAGTCTATTATTTTCCAAAAATTCTAATATAATAAATGTAAATAATCATTTAGAACATAATAAAAAAAATTCTTGTAGTGTACAATTACATAAAGCAATTGCTCTAGATCAATCATTAATAAATTTAATAGGATTATTAAAAATTAATAAACACGCTATAAAAACTAATGGACAACTAAATTATAGTAGTTTATTATTAAATAAGTTATCTAGAATAAATATTCAACCTGGTTTAGATATCTTAAATGATAATGTAAAATGTACACATAGTGTTTTTACAGGTAAAATAGATTATAATCAAATTTTTTTTCTAAAAACTAGAGGTATAAGTTTTAAAAAGGCATATAATATTTTACTTATATCTTTTATATTAGATTCTTTAAATGAAATTAATAATATTATTATAAAAAATGAAATTTTACAAAAAATATCGTTTTATTTATCAGTAGAGAATTTTATAAATGAGTTTTAATATAAAAAATATTAGGAAACAATTTCCTATTTTTTCAAAAAAAATAAATGGAAATAAACTTGTTTATTTGGATAATGCAGCTACTGTACATAAACCAAAAAAAGTAATTTCTTCGTTAAATAATTTTTATAAAAATGAATATTCTTCAGTAAATAGAAGTATTTATAGTTTAAGTATAAATGCAACAAAAAAAATGGAACAAGTACGCACCCAAATAGCTTGTTTTATTAATGCAAAATATACAGAAGAAATAATTTTTACTAAAGGCACTACAGAAAGTATTAATTTAATTGCTAATACTTGGGGTGTAAAGAATATTTCATCACATGAAAATATTATTATATCTGAAATGGAACATCATTCCAACATTATTCCGTGGAAAATATTATCTCAAAAAATAGGATTTAATATTCGTGTTATACCATTAAATAAAAATGGAAATTTAGAATTATATAAAATTAATGAATTAATTGATCAAAACACTCGTTTAATTTCAATCACATATATTTCTAATGTTTTAGGAACTATTAATCCAGTTAGAACTATAATAAAATTAGCTAAGAAAAAAAATATTATTACTTTAATTGACGGTGCTCAAGCAATTTCAATTCAAAAAATTGATGTTCAAGAATTAGATTGTGATTTTTTTGTATTTTCAGGTCATAAAATTTTTGGTCCTACTGGTATTGGTGTATTATATGGTATAAAAAAAATACTAAAATCTATTCCTCCATGGCAAGGAGGAGGTGGAATGATTATAGATATATATCAAAATAATCCTATCTGGGAAAGAATACCTTGGAAATTTGAAGCAGGTTCTCCTAATATATCTGGCATAATAGGGTTAGGTGCGGCTTTATCATGGTTTATGTCATTTAATATAAATGATATTATTAAACATAATCAATATTTAACAGAATATGCTTTAAAAAAATTTAGTTCTATTACAAATATTAAAATTTTTGGACAAAAATATTCTAATATTAATAGAATTGGTATAATTGCATTTAATTTAGTTAATTATCATTCCTACGATATAGGTAATTTTTTAGATCAATATGGTATTGCTATACGTACTGGTCATCATTGTTCTATTCCTGTTATGAAATTTTATAAAGTAGAATCTATGTGTAGAATTTCTTTTTCTATTTATAATAATAAAAGTGATATTGATTATTTTATAGATAGACTAATATATATAAAAAATTTATTAAATCGATAATAATATATGTCATGTAATTTACCTAGTCAAAATGAAATTGAAAATAATTTTTTAAATTGTAGTAATTGGGAAGAAAGATATCTTTATTTAATAGAATTAGGCAATCAAATTCCTATCTTATCAAAAAAAAAACATTCTTTAAAAAACTTTGTTCCAGGATGTCAAAGTAGAGTTTGGATTTTAATAGAAATTGATTTAAATAATAATATAAAATTTAAAGGTGATAGTGATTCTTCTATTATTAGAGGACTATTAACAATGATTTTTATTTTTTATAATAAAAAAAATTATAACGAAATTATTAATTTTAATATTAAAACTTATTTCAAAAATTTATCTTTTGATAAATATTTAACAACTTCTAGATTAGAAGGAATAGATATTATTATAAAAACTATTAGAAACAAATTAAAAAAATTAATTCATAAATAAATTTAAATAAGATTATTTGATAAAAAAAATATAATAAATTTTATTAAAATTTATAGTTTTTAATTAAATATATTCAGGAAATATAAATTTTATGAAAAAAACAAAAATAGTATGCACTATAGGGCCTAGTTCAGAATCTAAATATATTTTAACTCAATTTTTAAAATTAGGCATGAATGTTGCTAGATTAAATTTTTCACATGGTAATCATGATAATCATCAAAGAAGAATAAATACCTTAAAAAATGTGATTAAGGAAACAGGAATACATGCAGCAATTTTATTAGATACAAAAGGTCCTGAAATACGTACTATGAAGTTATATAAAGGAAAAGATGTAGATTTACAATCTGGAAAAATTTTTACATTAACAACAAACCAAACAATTATTGGTAATAATAAATGTGTTGCAATCACATATCCTTATTTAATTCAAGATTTAAAAATTGGAAATAAAATATTAATAGATGATGGTTTAATCGCTATGGAAGTAATGAAAATAATTGATAACGATATTATTTGTAAAATATTAAATAATGGAAAATTATCAGAAAATAAAAGTATTAATTTACCTGGTATATCTATTAATCTGCCTTCTTTATCTGAAAAGGATAAACATGATTTAATTTTTGCATGTCAAAATAAAATAGATTATATTGCAGCTTCTTTTATTCGTAAAAAACAAGATATTTTAGAAATAAGAAAATTTTTAAAAAAACATAACGGTAGTAATATTCAAATTATAGCTAAAATTGAAAATCAAGAAGGATTAAATAATTTTAATGAAATATTAAATGTATCTGATGGAATAATGGTTGCAAGAGGGGATTTAGGAGTAGAAATTCCTGTAGAAAATGTAATTTTTGCTCAAAAAATGATTATAAAAAAATGTAATTTTTTAGGTAAAATAGTTATAACAGCAACACAGATGTTAGATTCTATGATTAAAAATCCTAGACCAACTAGAGCAGAAGCAGGTGATGTAGCTAATGCTATTTTAGATGGAACTGATGCTGTAATGTTGTCTGGAGAAAGTGCTAAAGGAGAATATCCATTAGAATCTGTATCTATTATGTCTACAATTTGTGAAAGAACAGATATTACTATGGATAATAGAATTAATTATTATCGTAATGATGACATGAGTATTACAGATGCTGTATGTCGTAGTGCAGTTGAAATAGCAGAAAAATTAAAAGCTCCTTTAATAATTGTAGCTACTCAATTAGGTAAATCAGCTAAAGCTATTAGAAAATATTTTCCTAGATCAATAATTTTAGCTTTAACTACAAATAAAAAAACAGTAAAACATTTAATTTTAAGTAAAGGAATAATACCTAAATTAGTTAATAAAATATCATCTACAGATGATTTTTATATAATAGGTAAAAAAGTAGCATTATTTAGTAAATATGCAACAAAAGGAGATGTTATTGTAATGGTTTCTGGTGCTTTAGTACCTAGTGGGACTACAAATACAACTTCTGTACATATTA
This sequence comes from Enterobacteriaceae endosymbiont of Donacia crassipes, assembly GCF_012569785.1. Lineage (NCBI taxonomy): Bacteria > Pseudomonadati > Pseudomonadota > Gammaproteobacteria > Enterobacterales > Enterobacteriaceae > Enterobacteriaceae endosymbiont of Donacia crassipes. Next base: position 355,743 of record NZ_CP046202.1, on the reverse strand, counting down.
TTTAAAATTTTTAAAAATAAAAAAATTATAGTTATAATTTATATTTACAAATAATTTTTTTTAATTTTTTTTACAATAAGATTTAATTTTTTAACTGTATAATCTATTTCTTTTTCAGTTGTAAATTTACCAAAAGAAATGCGAATAGAACTTTGGATTAATTTAGGATTTAATCCTAAAGATTTTAATACATAAGATAAATAATATTTATTTGAATTACATGCAGAAGAAGTAGATATTGCAATATTTTTCATTTCTAATATAAGTATTTTATTAAAAATATTTTTAAAACCTATATTTATTATATAGGGAGAACTATTTTTAAAACTACCATTTAAATATACACCTGAAATATTTTTTATTCCATTCCATAATTTTTGTTTTAACAATGTTATTCTTTTTTTTTCTTTTTCCATTATAGAATTAGCAATTCTTAATGCTGTAGACATACCAATTATCTGGTGTACAGCTAAGGTTCCTGATCTTAGACCGTTTTCTTGTTCACCACCATGTATTAATGGTAACAAATTTATTTTTTTTTTATTATCTTTTATGTATAAAACACCTACACCTTTAGGTCCATAAAATTTATGAGCTGAAAATGATAATAAATCAATATTCATATTTTTTAAATTAAATAAATATTTACCTACACTTTGTGTAGCATCTACATGAAAAAATATATTTTTTTTTTTACAAATACAACCAATTTGATTTATATCATTAATGGTACCTATTTCATTATTAATATGCATTATAGATACTAATATAGTTTTATTTGTGATTTTTTTTTTTAATATATTTAAATTAATTTTTCCTATACAAGAGTTTTTAATATATATGATTTTTATACCTAATTTTTTTACAAAATTACAAGTTTCTAATACAGCTTTATGTTCTATTAAACTTGTAATAATATTTTTATTTTTATAATTTATATAATTAAATGCAATTCCTTTAATTGCTAAGTTAATAGATTCTGTTGCACTAGAAGTAAAAATTATTTCTTCTTTTTTACTCCCGATAATATCGGATATATTTACTCTAGCATTTTCAATAGCATTTTTTGCATTTATTCCAAATGAATGTAAATAAGAAGAAGGATTGCCAAATATTCCTTTTATAGTAAAATAATTTTTCATATCTTTTAATACTTGTTTATCAACTGGTGTTGTAGAAGCATAGTCTAAATAAATTAATTTTTTCATAATTTTATAATATAAATTTAATTTGAATATTTTTTAAAAAAAATTTTTGTTAAAATAAATATTATATATTGTGTAAATTAAAAATTAAATATTTTAATATATAAAATATAATTAATTAGGTTTTTTTATGAAAAAAGAATTTTTAACATCACAAACTACTGTTTTTATTTTTGATTCTGGATTAGGTGGAATTACAATATATAATTATATTAAAAATATTTTTTTGAATATAAATTTTATTTATTTATTAGATAATAAATATTTTCCATATGGGAATAAATCAAAAAATTTTATTTTACAACGTTTAATTAAAATTTTACAAAAAATTTCATTACATCATGATATTACATTAGTAATTATAGCATGTAATACAGCTAGCATTACAAGTTTACCTGAATTAAAAAAATACTTTAGTTTTCCTATTATTGGTGTAACTCCTGTTATTGATTTAGCTATTACAAAAACAAAAAATAAAATAATTGGTTTTTTAGCTACAAATACTACACTACAAAATTATAAAATACAAAATAAAATACATTTATTAAAAGGAAAATATATAATAAAAATTATATCATCTCCTAAATTAGTTTTTTTAGCAGAACAAAAGTTATTAGGAGATAAAATTATATTAAATGAGATAAAAAAAATTTTTTTCTCTTGGTATAAATTAAAAATATTTCCTGATACTATCATATTAGGTTGTACTCATTTCCCATTAATTAAAAATGAATTAAAAATTATTTTTCCTAAAAATATAAAATTTTTGGATGCTAAAAAATATATTATTTATAAATTTAAACAACTAATTAAATATAATAAAAATTTATCAAATACAAAAAAAAATATTGTTTATTTTACAAAAATAGATAAAAATATAAACAAAATAAAGAATATTTTTTTGAAAATAAATTTTCATATGTTTAAAAAATTTAGAACATAAAATATCTTTTATAAAAATTAAAATAAAATACTTGACTATTTATTTAATAGATGTAATATGATTATTACTAATTTTATAGTTCTTTAAAAATTTATAAAAAACTTTTGAGGACACTCTCTTTAAAGAGAGTATTAAATTTATAAGTTTATTTTAAATAAAATTTATGAATTTATTTTGTTAAATTGTTTATA
>NZ_CP046202.1:351709-353305 GCF_012569785.1 Enterobacteriaceae endosymbiont of Donacia crassipes | reverse complement strand
TAAAATTGAAGAGTTTGATCATGGCTCAGATTGAACGCTGGCGGCAAGCCTAACACATGCAAGTCGAGCGGCAGCGAAATAAAAGAAAGTTTTATTTTTTTTATTGTCGGCAAGCGGCGGACGGGTGAGTAATATCTGGGGATCTGCCTTATGGAGAGGGATAACTATTGGAAACGATAGCTAATACCTCATAATGTCTTTTAAAAGACCAAAGTAGGGGATTTTATATATTTATTTTATATAAAACCTTATACCATTAGATGAACCCAGATGGGATTAGCTAGTAGGTAGGGTAAAAGCCTACCTAGGCGACGATCCCTAGCTGGTCTGAGAGGACAATCAGCCACACTGGAACTGAGACACGGTCCAGACTCCTACGGGAGGCAGCAGTGGGGAATATTGCACAATGGGCGAAAGCCTGATGCAGCTATGCCGCGTGTATGAAGAAGGCCTTCGGGTTGTAAAGTACTTTCAACAAGAAAGAAACAATGAAATTTAATACATTTCATTATTGACGTTACTTGTAAAAGAAGCACCGGCTAACTCCGTGCCAGCAGCCGCGGTAATACGGAGGGTGCTAGCGTTAATCGGAATTACTGGGCGTAAAGAGCACGTAGGCGGTTAATTAAGTCAGATGTGAAATCCCTAAGCTTAACTTAGGAACTGCATTTGAAACTAATTAACTCGAGTTTCGTAGAGGGGGGTAGAATTCTAGGTGTAGCGGTGAAATGCGTAGATATCTGGAGGAATACCAGTGGCGAAGGCGGCCCCCTGGACGAATACTGACGCTCAGGTGCGAAAGCATGGGGAGCAAACAGGATTAGATACCCTGGTAGTCCATGCTGTAAACGATGTCGACTTGAAGGTTGTAAGCTTGACTTATAACTTTCGTAGCTAACGCGTTAAGTCGACCGCCTGGGGAGTACGACCGCAAGGTTAAAACTCAAATGAATTGACGGGGGCCCGCACAAGCGGTGGAGCATGTGGTTTAATTCGATGCAACGCGAAAAACCTTACCTGGTCTTGACATCCATGGAATTTAATAGAGATATTTTAGTGCCTTCGGGAACCATGAGACAGGTGCTGCATGGCTGTCGTCAGCTCGTGTTGTGAAATGTTGGGTTAAGTCCCGCAACGAGCGCAACCCTTATTCTTTGTTGCCATCAGTTAGGCTGGGAACTCAAAGAAGACTGCCGGTGATAAACCGGAGGAAGGTGAGGACGACGTCAAGTCATCATGGCCCTTACGACCAGGGCTACACACGTGCTACAATGGTATATACAAAGAGAAGCATCCTTGTAAAAGTAAGCGGATCTCACAAAATATATCTTAGTTCGGATTAGAGTCTGCAACTCGACTCTATGAAGTCGGAATCGCTAGTAATCGTAGATCAGAATGCTACGGTGAATACGTTCCCGGGCCTTGTACACACCGCCCGTCACACCATGGAAGTGGGTTGTAAAAGAAGTAAGTTGTTTAACCTTTGAAAAAAGGAGGGCGCTTACCACTTTATGATTCATAACTGGGGTGAAGTCGTAACAAGGTAACCGTAGGGGAACCTGTGGTTGGATCACCTCCTTTACTATCAAAATTCTA
>NZ_CP046202.1:256598-351620 GCF_012569785.1 Enterobacteriaceae endosymbiont of Donacia crassipes | reverse complement strand
TTATTAATTTAAATATTTAGACGATTGTGGGTTGTAAGGTTAAGTAAATAAGCGTATATGATGGATGCCTTGGCAGTCAGAGGCGATGAAGGACGTGTAAATCTGCGAAAAGCGTCGATAAGCTGATACAAAGCGTTATTAGTCGGCGATATCCGAATGGGGAAACCTAATATATGTAATTATATATTATCGTAATTTGAATACATAGAATTACGAAGTAAACCAGGGGAACTGAAACATCTAAGTATCCTGAGGAAAAGAAATCAACAGAGATTTCCTTAGTAGTGGCGAGCGAACAGGAAGAAGCCCGAGATGTATTTTATTTATCATGTTAGTAGAAATAACTGGAAAGTTATACGAAACAAGGTGATAGTCCTGTATATGAAAATATGATAATTATAGTCTCAATGAGTAGAACGAGACACGAGTAATCTTGTTTGAATGTAGGGGGATCATCCTCTAAGGCTAAATACTACTGACTGACCGATAGTGAACTAGTACCGTGAGGGAAAGGTGAAAAGAACCCCGGTTAGGGGAGTGAAATAGAACCTGAAATCATATACGTACAAGCAGTAGGAGCATTTTAAAAAAGTGTGACTGCGTACCTTTTGTATAATGGGTCAGCGAGTTATATTTTGTAGCAAGGTTAACTGTATAAGGAAGCCGTAGGGAAACCGAGTCTTAAAAGGGCGTTTAGTTGCAGGATATAGACCCGAAACCCGGTGATCTAACTATGAGCAGGTTGAAGGTTTGGTAATTCTTACTGGAGGACCGAACCGACTAATGTTGAAAAATTAGCGGATGACTTGTGGTTAGGGGTGAAAGGCCAATCAAACCGGGAGATAGCTGGTTCTCCCCGAAAGCTATTTAGGTAGCGCCTTGTGTAATTCATATTCGGGGGTAGAGCTCTGTTTCGGTTAGGGAATCTACCAGATTTACCAATCCGATGCAAACTACGAATACCGAATTTATGTTATCACAGGAGACACACAGCGGGTGCTAACGTCCGTTGTGGAGAGGGAAACAACCCAGATCGCTAGCTAAGGTCCCTAAGTTATAATTAAGTGGGAAACGAAGTGGAAAGGCATAAACAGCCAGGATGTTGGCTTAGAAGCAGCCATCATTTAAAGAAAGCGTAATAGCTCACTGGTCTAGTCATTCTGCGCGGAAGATTTAACGGGGCTAAATTATACACCGAAGCTGCGACAATAAGAAAGAATATTATTTTTATTGGGTAGGGGAGCGTTCTGTAAATCGTTGAAGATAAATTGTAAAGTTTATTGAAGATATCAGAAGTGCGAATGCTGACATGAGTAACGATAAAATAGGTGAAAAACCTATTCGCCGAAAGACTAAGGGTTCCTATCCAACGGTAATCGAGGTAGGGTAAGTCGACCCCTAAGATGAGGCTGAAAAGCGTAGTCGATGGATAACAGGTTAATATTCCTGTACTCATTATTATTGTGAAGGGGGGACGAAGAAGGTTAAATTATCCAAGTGATGGTTGTCTTGGTTTAAGCGTGTAGATGGATTATCTAGGAAAATCCGGATAATTATTAACATTAAGGCGTGATGACGAAGTACTTTATTGTATTGAAGTAATTGATACCATGCTTACAAGAAAATCCTCTAAACTTAAATAATATTGAATCGTACTCTAAACCGACACAGGTAGTCAGGTAGAGAATACTAAGGCGCTTGAGAGAACTCAGGTGAAGGAACTAGGCAAAATAGTGCCGTAACTTCGGGAGAAGGCACACTGATTGTAGGTAAGAAAATTTACTTTTTAAGCTGAAATCAGTCTAAGATAACAGCTGACTGCAACTGTTTATTAAAAACACAGCACTGTGCAAACACGTAAGTGGACGTATACGGTGTGACGCCTGCCCGGTGCCGGAAGGTTAATTGATAGAGTTATTATTTCATAAGAAGCTCTTGATCGAAGCCCCGGTAAACGGCGGCCGTAACTATAACGGTCCTAAGGTAGCGAAATTCCTTGTCGGGTAAGTTCCGACCTGCACGAATGGCGTAATGATGGTCAGACTGTCTCCACCTGAGACTCAGTGAAATTGAAATTGCTGTGAAGATGCAGTGTACCCGCGGCAAGACGGAAAGACCCCGTGAACCTTTACTATAGCTTGATATTGAATAATAAATATTAATGTGTAGGATAGGTGGGAGATAATGAAATATTGACGCTAGTCAGTATGGAATCAACCTTGAAATACCACCCTTTGATATTTATTATTCTAACCTAAATCCGTAATCCGGATTAGAGACAATGTCTGGTAGGTAGTTTGACTGGGGCGGTCTCCTCCTAAAGAGTAACGGAGGAGTACTAAGGTCAGCTAATCACGGTCGGAAATCGTGAGGTTAGTGCAAAGGTATAAGCTGGCTTAACTGTAAGAATGACAATTCGAACAGATGCGAAAGCAGGTCTTAGTGATCCGATGGTTCTGTATGATAAGGCCATCGCTCAACGAATAAAAGGTACTCCGGGGATAACAGGCTAATACCGCCCAAGAGTTCATATCGACGGCGGTGTTTGGCACCTCGATGTCGGCTCATCACATCCTGGGGCTGAAGTAGGTCCCAAGGGTATGGCTGTTCGCCATTTAAAGTGGTACGCGAGCTGGGTTTAGAACGTCGTGAGACAGTTCGGTCCCTATCTGCCGTGGGCGTTGGAAGATTGAAAGGATTTGCTCCTAGTACGAGAGGACCGGAGTGAACATATCTATGGTGTTCGGGTTGTCATGCCAATGGCATTGCCCGGTAGCTAAATATGGGAAAGATAAGCACTGAAAGCATATAAGTGCGAAACTTACCTTGAGATTAATCTTCCCAAAATTTTATTAATTATTTATAAAATTTTCTTAAGGGACGTTAAAGACTATAACGTTGATAGGCTGGGTGTGTAAGCATAGTAATATGTTAAGCTAACCAGTACTAATAAACACCCGTGAGTCTTAACCTTACAACACCAGAATCGTTTAAATTGATTATTAGATAGTACTTAATAAAGTAATCCTGGTATAAATAACGCAGTGGTACCACCTGAATCCATCCCGAACTCAGAAGTGAAACATTGTAGTGCCAATGGTAGTGTGAGGTCTCCTCATGTGAGAGTAGGTAAATACCAGGATAAGTTAAAGTTTATTTAATTTTTTTAAAATTATTATTTATAGAACATTTAAATAGATAAAATATGCCGGCTTAGCTCAAATGGCAGAGCAACTGACTTGTAATCAGTAGGTCACCAGTTCAACTCCGGTAGCCGGCATTTATGTGTTTTAATTATAAGTTTCTAAAATTTTTGTTAATATTAAAAAAAGGTGGGATACCCAAGTGGTTAACGGGAGCAGACTGTAAATCTGTCGTCATAGACTTCGAAGGTTCGAATCCTTCTCCCACCAAGATATTTTTATAAAAATATAATATTATAATTTAATATATAGCAGACATTGTATAATGGTATTACTTTAGCCTTCCAAGCTAAAAATACGGGTTCGATTCCCGTTGTCTGCTAAATAAATTTGTAAAATAAAAAAAATATGAATAAGATTTATATCTTTAGCTGATATAGCTTAGTTGGTAGAGCACATCCTTGGTAAGGATGAAGATCCCAGTTCAACCCTGGGTATCAGCATATATAAATATATATGTAATAAACATTTATTTATAAAATTTTTAAATAAAATTTTTTATTAATTTTATAAAACAAAAGATAGTAGAAGGATAATTACTAATGTTTCTTAAGTTACAAAAAAATTCTACTTTAGAATGGTTTCTTTCTTATTGTAAGATTAATAAATACCCTGCTAAAATGATTTTAATAAAACAAGGAGATATTTCTAAAAATTTATATTATATATTAAAAGGGAGTATAGTTGTTTCTATTAAAAATAGGAATGGCAAAGAAATAATACTTAATTATTTAAATGCAGGTAGTTTTGTTGGTGAAAATGGAATTTTTAAAAATTCTTATAAAGAAATTACATTAATTAAATTAAGAACAGAATGTGAATTAGCAAAAATCTCATATAAAAATTTTTTTAATTTAGTTAAAATCAATAATGATATTATCATGAAAATTTCTTTACAAATTGTAAATAAATTACAAATCACATTTAAAAAAATTAGTAATTTAGCTTTTTTAGATGTTACTCATAGAATTTCTAAAACATTATTAAATTTAGCTAAATCTCCAGATGCAATTACACATCCAGATGGAATGCAAATAAAAATAACTAGACAAGAAATAGGTAAAATAGTTGGATGCTCTAGAGAAACTGTTGGACGTACACTGAAAATTTTAAAAAATCGTAATTTAATTTACGCTCACGGTAAAACAATTGTTGTATATGGTACAAGGTAAGTTTATATTTTAAATTTTTTAAATATCTAATCCAATAGTATTATATACTTTTTCTAAAGTAATTTTAGCATATTTTTCTGCTTTTTGTGCGCCATCAATAATAATACTTTTTAGCAAAATTTCATTTTGTCTGTAAAAAAAAAATTTCTTTCTTAATTTATTTAAAAACAAACATAAATTATTAATAACAAATTCTTTTAAATCATAATAATTTTTATTATTAAAATTACATTCTAATTTTTGTATAGAAATTTCAGTTATATTAGATAATATAATAAGTAAATTAGAAATTCCTGGTTTATTTTTTAAATCAAATTTTATATTAGGTGGATTATCAGAATCAGTAATTGCATATTGAATTTTTTTTCTAATTGTTAAATCATTATCAAATAATGTAATTATATTATTTTTATTATTATCAGATTTAGACATTTTTTTTATAGGAGATAACAATGACATTATACATGAACCATAATTTTCATGTAATTTTTTTTTAGGGATTGTAAATATTTTTTTTCCGTAAATATTATTAAATCGATTCGCAATATCCCTAACTAATTCAATATGTTGAATTTGATCTTTTCCTACAGGTATTTTATATGTTTGATATAACAATATATCTGCAGCCATTAATATGGGATAATTAAATAATCCAACATTAATATTTTTATTCAAATAAATTTTTTCTTTAAATTGTGTCATTCTTCTTATTGCACCAAAATTAGTAAAACAATTTAAAATCCAATTTAATTGAGTATGTTGAGGAACATGAGATTGTATGAAAATAATACTTTTTTTAGGATTTATACCAGATGCTAAACATATAGATAAAACATCTAGTATATTGTTACTTAACATATTTTTTTTTTGAAAAATAGTTAAAGCATGTAAATCAGCTATACAGTAAATACAAAAATATTTTTTTTGTAATTTTTTCCATTGAGATAATGCCCCGATATAATTACCAATAGTTAATAAACCGGTTGGTTGAATACCACTAAATATTATTTTTTTTTTCATAATTATATTAATATAATTTATCCTTAATGTTTTAAAATTACATACGTAATTTTAATTTAATATTTTTAATAGTATCATAATATGATGATGAATTTTTAAATATAGTTGAACCTATTACAAGAATATCTGCCCCTGCAATAACAATTTTTTTTATATTGTTAATATTAATACCTCCATCTACTTCTAATAAAATATTTTTTTTTTTAATAATTTGTTTAATTTTAATAATTTTATTATAAATATGACTTAAAAATTTTTGCCCCTCAAAACCAGGATTAACAGACATAATTAAAATTATATCTAATTTATGAAAAAGATAATCTAAATAACACAAAGAAGTTGAAGGATTTAAAGCTAAACCAGCTTTACATCCATATTTCTTTATCAAAGAAATACTTTTATCTAAATGATAAGAACTTTCAGGATGTAAAGTAATAATATCAGCACCTGATTCTGCAAATTTAATTATTAAATCATCTACTGGTTTTGTCATTAAATGTACATCTATTATACATTTAATACCATAATTTCTTAAAGATTGTAAAACTAAAGGTCCAATAGTTAAATTAGGTACATAATGATTATCCATAACATCAAAATGGATTATATCAACTCCAGCTTTAAGTACATCTTTAATTTCTTTTCCTAAATATGCAAAATTAGCAGATAAAATAGATGCAGCAATTAAAACATTTTTCATTTTATAAAAAAAAATATAAACAAAATTTTATTATATACTAATAATTTAAAATAATAAATTTTTATTATTATTAATAGCATTAACAATAATTTTTTCAGAAATATTTTTATATATAATAACTTTACCAATTTTTATTGGTAAAACAATATTAATTTGTTTTTTTTTAATTTTTTTATCTCTATAAATATGTTTTAAAAATTTGTATATATTTATATTTAATGGTAATTTGATAGGTAATTTACATTGTTTTAATAAATTAATTATTTTTACTATATCTGAATCATTTAAAAAATTTAATTCTTTAGAAGTTAAAGCTGCAATAACAATACCTACTGCAACAGCTTCACCATGCAACCATTTACCATATCCTAATTCTGTTTCTATAGCATGAGCATATGTATGACCTAAATTTAATAATATTCTTTGATTATTTTCATATTCATCTTTATAAATAATTTTTGCTTTTAATTTACAACATTTATTAATACAATAAAATATTTTATCTTTATTTAAGTTAAATAACTCATTTATATTATTTTCTAACCAAGAAAAAAATTTTTTATCGAAAATAATACTATATTTTATAACTTCAGCTATCCCAGCTGAAAATTCTCTTTGAGATAAACTATATAAACAACTTAAATTAATCATTACAAGATTAGGTTGATAAAAACTACCAATCATATTTTTCCCTAAATCATGATTTACAGCTGTTTTGCCTCCAACAGAAGAATCTACTTGTGATAATAAGGTAGTAGGTATTTGTATATATTTTACACCTCTTTGGTATACAGAGGCAGCAAATCCAGTAATATCACCTATAACACCTCCTCCTAAAGCAACTAATGTTGTGTCTCTATTATGTAAATTTTTAAGTAATGTTGTAAAAATCATATTTACAGTCATTAATGTTTTATATTTTTCACCATCAGGAAGAACAATATAATCAATTTTAAGACCAATATTATTAAATTGATTAAATATTTTTTTAAAATATAAAGAAAAAACTTTTTGATTAGTAACAATCATAATACTATCGTTTTTCTTAAGAAAAGGGAAAAATATTTTTTTATCAAATAAATTAAAATTCATAATAATAGGATAATTATTTTTCTTTGTTGAAACTAAAATAGTTTTTTCCATATATAATATTATCCTTTTAATTTAAAAAATTAATTATATTAATTTTTTTCTAATAAGCTAATAAGCTGATTAGCAACAATTTTTGCACTTTGCTCATCTGTTTTAATTATAATATCAGCTATTTCATCATATAAATGATTTCTTTTTTTAGCTAAATTTTCTAAAATTTCTTTAGCTAATTTATTTTGTTTATTTTTTAATAAAGGACGTTTTTTATCTCTTTTAGTACGACTTAATTGTTTTTCTATAGTAGTTTTAAGATATACAACAATTCCTCTAGAAGAAAGAATTTTTCTAGTTTCTTTAGATTGAATAGAACCTCCACCTGTAGCTAAAATAATTCCTTGTTTTTTAGTAATTTCATCAATAATTTTTTTTTCACGTTTTCTGAACCCCTCTTCTCCTTCTACATCAAATACCCAATTTATATCTGCACCTGTGCGACGTTCAATTTCTTGATCAGAATCAAAAAAATCCATTTTTAATAAATTTGCTAGATGACGACCAATTGTACTTTTTCCTGCTCCCATAGGCCCTATTAAAAATATATTTCTTTTTTTTGCCATTTTTTTATTAATAATTATTATAATTGTGAATAAAATTCTTATTTTAAATAAAAATAAGACATACACTTTTATATAGAATTTTTTATATTCTAAATATTCTAATTAAATCATAAAAGTATTTTTTTATATAGTAAATAATTTATTTTAATAAAACAATATTTAAAATAATAAAATATTTTTTAAAAAAAAGATAAGATAATTATTTTTTATAATTATCTTATCTGTATCAAATTTAAATTTTAGATAAAAATTTATTTATAAGATTAATAAATTTATTTGGATTTTCTAATGTACCTTTTTCCGCTAAAATAGCTTCATCTAATAATAAATTAATAAATTCAGAAAAATATTCTTCATCTTTAATTATTAATATTTTTTTGATTAAAATATGATTAGGATTTAATTCAAAATTATATTTTATTTCTGGAGTTTTTTGTCCTGCAGCTGCAAATAATTTTGCCATTTGTGTACTCATTTCATTTAAATCAGTAGTAACAATAGCAGGAGTATTAATTAATCTACTTGTTAATTTTACTTTTTTTATTTTATTACCTAATAAATTTTGTATTTTTTGTAAAAAAGGTTTAAATTTTTCTTTTATTTTATCTTCTATAAGATTATTTTTATTTTTAATAAATTCATCTAATGAATCATCTTGTTTACTAATAGATTGAAATGTTTTACCTTTATATTCATTAATATAACTCATCATCCATTCATCAATATGATCTATTAATAATAATACTTCTATTCCTTTTTGAGAAAAAAATTCTAAATGAGGACTACTTTTAGCTGTAAGATAATTATCTGATGTTAAAAAATATATTTTTTTTTGTCCTTTTATCATTCTTTTAACATAATCATCTAAAGATATATCTTGTTCAGAATTATTATTAATTGTTGAAGCAAAACGTAATAATTTAATAATTATATTTTTATTTTTTATATCTTCTGCTGGACCTTCTTTAAAAATTAAACCATATTTTTTCCAAAAATCATTATATTTTTTTGGTTCTTTAGTAAGATTTATTAACATATGAAGAACTTTTTTTGTTAATGTAGCTTTCATATTACGAATAATACTATTTTTTTGTAAAATTTCTCTTGAAATATTTAAAGGTAAATCATTAGAATCAACTAAACCTCTTATAAATCTTAAATATTTAGGTAATAATTGTTCTGCATCCTCCATGATAAACACTCTTTGTACATATAATTTTAATCCGTTTTTATAATCACGATTACGAATATCCCATGGAATAGTAAAAGGAACGTACAATAAACTAATATATTCTTGTTTTCCTTCTACATGATTATGACTCCAAATAATTGGATCAGTACTATCATATGTTAATTGTTTATAAAATTCTTTATATTCATTTTTACTTATATCTGATTTATTACGTAACCAAAGAGCATGTGCTTTATTAACTTGTTCCCAATAATATTTTTTTTCTTTTTCATTATACATTTCTATTTCTATAGGCAAAGAAATGTGTTCTGAATATTTACTTATTATTGTTTTTATACGCCATGTATCTAAAAATTCATCATATTTAGGACGTATATGTAATATAATTTCAGTTCCTCTAAATTCTTTATTAATATTAGCTATATGATAATTTCCTTCTCCTGTAGATTCCCAAAAAACACCTTTATCTATAGATTTACCTGCAGCTCTAGTTTTTACTAAAACTTTATCAGCTACTATAAAAGCAGAATAAAATCCTACACCAAATTGACCTATTAATTGTGTATTTAATTCTGTTTTATTATTTGAAGATAATTTTAAAGCTTTAATAAAATCTTTAGTACCAGATTTAGCAATTGTACCTAAATTTTCAATAACTTCGTTGCGAGTCATCCCAATACCATTATCATTAATGGTAATTAATCTTTTTTCTTTATTGATAGAAATTTGTACTTTTAATATTGAATTATTTTCATATAAATCTGGTTTTGATAAAACTTCAAACTTTAATTTATCAACAGCATCAGAAGCATTAGATATTAATTCTCTTAAAAAAATTTCTTTATTTGAATAAAGTGAATGAATCATTAAATGTAATAATTGTTTTACTTCAGATTGAAAATTTAATGTTTCTTTTTTCATAATTATATTACTCTTTTTTATATAAATATTTAATAAATATATATATTTGTATTTTACAATATACAATATTAAAAAATAATTTTTATATATATCAAAATATTTAATTTAATACATAAAAATTTTTATATTTTATTTTTATTTTTAAAATAAATTATTATTTCTAATATAATCATTTCAAATCCTATTTTAGGATTTGGAGATAAATACAAATTTTTTTTTCCTGTATTTAAAATATTGTATAAAAATTTTAATTCAATTTCTGAAAATTCGTATAATATTTCTTTATAAAATAAAATTTCATTTTTTGTAAAATTAGAATTTATTAAAAAATTACCAAAATTGTTATTTAAAATTTTAATTTTTAAAATATGATGTAATAATGTCATTATTTCTGTTATAATATTATCCCAATTGACATTAAATGTAGATATTTTGTTAATTAAATTAAAAATTATATTATATTTTTGTGTTTTAAAACATTGTATTAATGAAAATAAATATTTTTTTTTTATCAATCCTAACATTAAATTAATATTTTCTATAGTTAATTTTCCCATAGATATTAATTGATCTGTTAAATTTAAAGCATCACGCATGCTACCATATGCAGCAATAGATAAAATTTTTAATGCTTTTTCATCATATTTAAAATTTTCTTTGTTTAAAATATTTTTTATTTGATTGAAAATTATATTTTCATTTATTAATTTTAAATGAAATTGAATACATCTAGATAATATTGTAGATGGTATTTTTTGTAATTCTGTTGTTGCAAATATAAATTTTATATATTTTGGAGGTTCTTCTATTATTTTTAATAATGCATTAAAACTATGTTTAGATAACATATGAAATTCATCAAAAATATATATTTTATATCTTCCTTTTATAGGAGGATAATAAATTATTTCTAATATTTCTCTAATATCTTCTACTTTTGTTTTAGATGCAGAATCTAATTCAATTAAATCTAAAAAAGAATTTTTTTTTATAGATATACAATTTTCACAATATCCGCATGGATTTGATGTTATATCTTGTAAACAACTTAAACCCATAGCAAATATTCTTGCTATTGTTGTTTTACCTACTCCTCTACTACCTGATAATATCCAAGCAGGATGAATTTTTTTAGTAAATAGACTATGTTTTATAGCTTGTATTACATGATCTTGACCGATAACGTCATTAAATGAATAAGGACGCCATTTAGATGCTAAAATATGAGAATTCATGTTTTGATTTTTTATAAAAATTAAACGATAAAACATGACTACCTATTTACACATATTATATTTACTACAGCTGCTTCTTTCCAGATCTGACTGGATTCATAAAATAATATTGTTTTAAATAGTCATGTTTACAGAAATTATACATAATTTTATTAATTAGTCAATATTTAATTAATTATTTATCACTTACTATACTAATTTGTTTTTCAATTAAAATTTTTGCATGAAATTGAAAAATTACAATATATTTTCCAATATATTTAAAACCTCCTTTAGGTAATTTTATTTCTTTTTTTAAAATATTAAACCCAATTTTTTTAAATTCTTTTAAAATATCATTTTTACCTATTGATCCAAATAATTTTCCATTTTTTCCTGTTTTAGCAGTAATTTTTATTTTATTTTTTATTAAATTAAATTTTTTTAATCGTAATTTTGCTTTATTTAAAATATCTAATAATTTAGATTGTTTTTCTAAAATTTTTTGTTTTAAAATAATAATATTACTTTTTGTAGCAATCATTACTTTATTTTTTGGTATTAAAAAATTACGTGCATATCCAGGTTTAACATCTACAATTTGAGATTTTTCTCCTATATTAGGAATAGAATCTAATAAAATTACTTTCATTATTTATACTCTTTACAAAAAAATTTTTATTTAAAATAATTATATAAATTATTTATGATGATCAGTATAAGATATTAAAGATAAATATCTTGCTAACTTTATAGCCCTAGTTAATTGACGTTGATATTTTGCTTTAGTGCCAGTAATCCGACTAGGAACAATTTTACCACTTTCAGTAATAAAATTTTTTAAAACTTGAATATCTTTATAATCAATTTCTTTAATACCTTCTGCAGTAAAACGACAAAATTTACGACGACGAAAATAACGTATCATTATATAACTCCAAATTTTTATAAAATAAATTATATTTTTTTTGTAAAAATTAATATTATATTGTTTTAATTATATCACTACGTTTCTCTTGATATTCATCTTTAGATTTTAAAATAAAAGATAAATTTTTTCTTTCTGTTTTTGTTTTAATAATAAGGTATCTTATAATATATTCATTAATTCTTAAATTATTTTCAATTTCTTTTATTATATTAATTTTTTTTAAAACAATATTAATTAAAATATAATGCGCTTTATGTAATTTTAATATAGGATATGCTAGTTGTCTTCTTCCCCAATCTTCAAATCTTGAAATATAACCATTATTTTTATGAATAAATTTTTTATAATATTCTATAATGTTATTTACTTGATCACTTTGATTAGGATTTATTATTAATACTATTTCATAGTAATTCATTTTTTTTCCTTATGGTTATAATTTTTAATATAAATTAAAAACAAGGATAAAATTTTATTTTTATATTAACATAATATAATATTTTTCAAAAATTTATATTTATTAATAAAATTAAACATTTTATGAAAGATAAAAATATTATATGGAAAGAATTTTTTCGAAAAGAAACAAAAAAAAAATATTTTATAAAATTAATACAAAAAATTTATAAAGATATTAATAATAAAAAAATTATTTGCCCTAAAAAAAAATATATTTTTAATGTTTTTAAAAAAATTAATTTTAATAATTTAAAAGTAGTTATCTTAGGCCAAGATCCGTATTATGGTATAAATCAAGCTAATGGTTTTGCATTTTCTGTTATGCCAAATATTAAAATACCTCCTACATTAAAAAATATTTATAAAGCAATAAAATTTGATATTCCTAATTTCATTATTCCTGATCATGGATACTTAATAAGTTGGGTTAATGAAGGAGTAATGTTATTAAACTCTATACTAACAGTAGAAAAAGGAAAACCACAATCTCATGCCAATTTTGGTTGGGAAATTTTTACAGATAATGTTATAAGAATAATTGATTCATATTATGAAAATATTGTTTTTTTATTATGGGGAATGTATGCAAAAAAAAAATATTTTTTAATAAAAAAAAAACATTTAATATTAACTACATCACATCCTTCACCTTTATCCTTTTATAAAGGATTTTATTTTTGCAAACACTTTTCTAAAACAAATAAATACTTAATTTTAAATAAAAAAGAACCAATAAATTGGAATATAAAATTAATAAAATAATATACATTATTATAATATAATTATTTTTAAATTTAAAGATAATTTAATAATAAATTTTAAAAATTAGTAATTAAAATATATTTTATATAAAATATATAAAAAATAATTTATAAGGTAAAATAATGAAAAATGTAGGATTTATTGGTTGGAGAGGAATGGTAGGTTCTGTTCTTATAAAAAGAATGATAAAAAAAAAAGATTTTAATAATATTAATGCTATTTTTTTTTCTACTTCACAATATGGTAAATTAATATCTAATTTTAATATAAATAACAAATTGCTGAAATTAGAAAATGCTTATAATTTTGAAAAATTATTTGAATTAGATATAATTTTAACATGTCAAGGAAGCGAATATACAGATAAAATTTATTTTAAATTACGTAAAATGGGTTGGAAAGGATATTGGATCGATGCTTCTTCTAATTTAAGAACTTCAGATGAATCTATCATTGTTTTAGATCCTATTAATTTACAATATATACAACAAAAATTAAATTCAGGTATAAAAACTTTTGTTGGTGGTAATTGTACTGTTAGTTTAATGTTAATGGCTTTAGGTGGTTTATTTAAAAATAATTTGATTAATTGGATTTCTGTTTCTACTTATCAAGCAGCATCTGGTGCTGGTTCAAAATTTATGAAAGAACTTATTTTACAAATGAAATATATATATCAAAATATATCTTCTTTAATCAATAATTCTTCAGTAAATATTCTAGATTTAGAACGAAAAATTTCAAAACAAATGTATTCTTCTAATTTTCCTAAACAAAATTTTAACGTTCCTTTAATTAATAGTTTAATCCCATGGATAGATAAAAAAATAAAAAATACTGATCAAACAAAAGAAGAATGGAAAGGACAATTTGAAACTAATAAAATTTTAAATACAAAGAAAGTTATCCCAATAAATAGCACATGTGTAAGAATACCTACTTTACGTTCACATAGTCAGTTATTTACAATAAAATTAAATAAAAATTTATCTATAAATAATATTAAAAGTATTATTAATGAAAATAATAATTGGGTTAAAATTATACCAAATAATTTTAATGACACTATTAATTTTCTTACACCTTCTTTTGTTAGTGGTAAATTAGATATTAATGTAGGAAGAATAAAAAAATTAAATATAGATAAAAATTGTTTTTCTATTTTTTCAGTAGGAGATCAATTATTATGGGGAGCTTCAGAACCTTTAAGAAGAATGTTAAAATTATTAATTTAATTTTTTTTGAAAAAAATTAACTTGTTTTTTTTTGTTAAAAGTAATAATTTATATAGAATAAAATAATCTAATTATTTTATTCTATATATAAAATTTTAATGTATTAAAATTATTAATATTATTAAAAAATTTTGGAGAA
Organism: Enterobacteriaceae endosymbiont of Donacia crassipes; assembly: GCF_012569785.1. Classification (NCBI taxonomy): domain Bacteria; kingdom Pseudomonadati; phylum Pseudomonadota; class Gammaproteobacteria; order Enterobacterales; family Enterobacteriaceae; species Enterobacteriaceae endosymbiont of Donacia crassipes. Next base: position 336,963 of record NZ_CP046202.1, on the reverse strand, counting down.
AAAATGAAATTTTTTACTAAAAAAAATTCAATATTTATTGTATTAATTTTAAGTATTGGTTTAAATATGTCTAATACAAATGCATCTACATTAAAAAATGTATCATGGTGGCAAAATAAAGAAAAAATTAAAAATATTACAAAAAAAAAAATAATAATTCAAAAAAAAAAACATAATATAAAAAACAAAAAACAAAAAAATTTTTTTAAAAATGACAATGATAAAATTGCATATTCTTTAGGAATAACAATAGGAAAATACTTAACACGTACATTCCAAATACAAAAAACATTAAAAATAGTATTAAATAGAAAATTTATACTTCAAGGTGTATCAGATGCATTAGATAAAAAATATAAACTTTCTAATAATGAAATTGATAGAGTACTTCAGTTATATGATGCTAATGTAAAAGCTTTTAGTCCTGATGAAATTCAAGAAGAAATACAAAATAATGGTAATATAGGTAAAAAATATATTCAAAAAATTTTAAAAAAAAAAGGTTTTAAAAAAACTAATACTGGATTAGTATATAAAATAAATAAAATTGGTAATGGTAAAAAAATTACTAATAATAATCAAATAATTGTTATAAAATATAAAGGAAAATTAATTGATGGTACTGAATTTGATAGTACTGAAAAAAATAAACCTTTATTTATATGTTTAAAACAAGTAATAACAGGTTGGAAAGAAGGTTTAAAGTATATAAAAAAAGGTGGCAAAATAACATTAATTATTCCTCCAAAACTAGCTTATGGTTTAGAAATTATTTCTGGTATACCATCTAATTCAACTTTAAGATTTGAAATAGAACTTCTAGATATAAAAAATTCAATATCTAATTAACTAATTAGAATAAATATTTGAATAAAATAAAAAAAATCTTTATAAATAAAAATTGTATATAAGTATAAATATATTTTATGAAAAAAATTTTAAGATCTTAGGTTTTAATATGACTTTTGTAATTTTTATAACAACAGCTCCATATAACACGCAAAATTCTTATTCTGCATATTTATTTACTAAAGCAGTAATAAAAGAAAAAAAAACAGTAAAAGATATATTTTTTTATCATGATGGAGTTTCTAACTCCAATAAAAATCTTCATTTTAATGAAAATGAATTCAATTTAATTAGTCATTGGAAAAAATTAAATATAAAATATCATATAAATTTATATTTATGTATTACCTCTGCTAAAAAAAGAGGTTTAATAATAAAAAATAATTCTTATAAAGATAATTTGTTAAATCATAAAAAAAAATATGATATTATTGATAATATATTTGAAGTAACTACTTTAAGTACATTTACAAAATCTATATTAACTTGTGATCGTTTAGTTCAATTTTAATGAATAAAATAGCATTTATATTTACAAAATCTCCATATGGAAATAGTATTGGAAAAGAGGGACTGGATTTAATTCTTTCTATATCCTCATTTACTGAGGATATAGCTTTATTTTTTATAGGAGATGGAATTTTGCAAATATATCATCAACAAAATACAAAAAATTTTTTATTAAACAATTATAATATTAGTTTTAATATCCTAAAACTTTGTAATGTTAATAATTATTACATTTACTCAAAATCTTTAAAAGATCTAGGAATAAAAAATAATAAAAAAAATAATTGGATCTTACCTATTAAAATTATAAATCCTTTAATGTGGAAAAAAAAAATTAATGATTATGATATAATTATCAATTTTTAATTAAATAAATATATTCTATATGTTATATACCTTGTTTAGTTCTCCAGCATCTTGTAATTTTTCTTTACTATTAAATTTCTTAAATAAGAATGATGAATTACTCCTTATACAAGATGGAGTATTAGCTGGATTAAAAAATAGTTTATATATTAAAAAAATTATTAAAATTAAACAAAAAATGAAATTATTAATTTTTGCTATAAATGATGATATATTAGCTAGAGGTTTAAATTTAGATATTTCAAATAAAATTACACGAATAAATTACAAAAAATTTGTTTATTTAATGATAAAACATAAAAAACAAATAGTATGGTAATTTTAAATTATAAAAAATTAAATTATTTTAGGTTAAGAAAACATGGCAACAATTAATCAATTAGTTCGTAAAAATAGATCTCGTAAAATTATAAAAACTAATGTCCCTGCTTTAAATTCCTGTCCACAAAAAAGAGGAGTATGCACAAAAGTTTATACTACAACTCCTAAAAAACCTAATTCTGCATTAAGAAAAGTATGTAGAGTAAGACTAACAAATGGTTTTGAAGTAACTTCTTATATTTCAGGTGAAGGACATAATTTACAAGAACATTCTGTAATTTTAATTAGAGGAGGAAGAGTTAAAGATCTTCCTGGAGTTAGATATCATACTATTAGAGGAACTTTAGATTGTACTGGTGTTAAAAATCGTAAAAAAGGAAGATCAAAATATGGTGTAAAAAAACCTAAATAATACTAATAAATATTATTTTTTTTAAATTAATTATATCAAATTTTATTAAATCATGGAGTAAATATTATGCCTCGCAGACGTATAGTTAGTCAACGAAAAATATCACCAGATCCTCAATTTGAATCAGATTTATTAGCTAAATTTATTAATATAGTTATGGTAAATGGTAAAAAGTCTATTGCAGAATTTATTGTTTATTCAACTCTAAATAAAATTACAAAAAAAATAGGAAAAAAAGAAATAGATATTTTTTTAAATGCATTAGAAAATATAAAACCTGTAGTAGAAGTAAAATCAAGAAGAGTAGGTGGTTCAACTTATCAAGTACCAGTAGAAATAAGACCTACTAGAAGAAATACTTTAGCTATACGTTGGTTAGTTAATTCTGCAAGAAAAAGACAAGAAAAATCTATGATTTTAAAATTAACTAATGAAATATTAGATGCTTTAGAAAATAAAGGAAATGCTGTTAAAAAACGAGAAGAAATACATAAAATGGCAGAAGCTAATAAAGCATTTGCTCATTATCGTTGGTAAAATAATTATAAAATTTAAATAATTTTAATTAAATAAAAATGAAACAATTAATTAATAATATATGTCGTGACTACATCAATATTTTTTATTAAAAATTATATTTAATATCATTTTAAAATTTTTATCTAATAAAATAAAGGAATAATATATGAATCGTATAACTCCTATAAAACGATATCGTAATATTGGTATTAGCGCACATATTGATGCTGGTAAAACTACTACAACTGAAAGAATTCTATTTTATACAGGAGTAAATCATAAAATAGGAGAAGTACATGATGGTGCAGCTACAATGGATTGGATGGAACAAGAACAAGAAAGAGGTATTACTATAACTTCTGCTGCTACTACAGCATTTTGGTCAGGAATGTTTAATCAATATAAATCACATAGAATAAATATTATCGACACTCCAGGACATGTAGATTTTACAATTGAAGTAGAACGTTCTATGAGAGTATTAGATGGTGTAGTTATGATTTATTGTGCTGTAGGTGGAGTACAACCTCAATCAGAAACAGTATGGCGACAAGCTAATAAATATAAAGTACCTAGAATTGCTTTTATAAATAAAATGGATAGAATGGGAGCTAACTTTATAAAAGTTATTAAACAAATACAAAATAATTTATTAACAGAAGCAATACCGTTACAATTACCTATAGGATCTGAAGATCAATTTACTGGTATAATTGATTTAATACAAATGAAAGCATTAAACTGGAGTGAAAAAGATCAAGGAATCAATTGTAATTATATTAATATACCTAAAAAAATGGAAAAAGAAGTTCAAATATGGCATCAAAAATTAATAGAAACGGCAGTAGAATCTAATGAAATATTATTAGAAAAATATTTAAATGGAAATAAAATATCTATAAAAGAAATAAAATCTGCCTTAAGAAAAAGAGTATTAAGTAATGAAATTACTTTAATTACATGTGGTTCTGCTTTTAAAAATAAAGGAGTACAAGCATTATTAGATGCGATAATTGACTATTTACCATCTCCTAAAGATATTCCCCCTATTCAAGGGATATCTGATGATAGTAAAAATATATTAACACGTAATACTAATGATAATGAATTATTTTCAGCACTAGCTTTTAAAATTGCTAATGATCCTTTTGTTGGTAATTTAACTTTTTTTAGAGTATATTCTGGAACTGTTAGTAGTGGAGAAATTATATATAATCCAATAAAAAAACAAAAAGAACGTATTGGTCGAATAGTTCAAATGCATGCTAATAAAAGAGAAGAAATAAAAAAAGTTTATGCAGGAGATATAGCAGCTGCTATTGGATTAAAAAATGTAACAACAGGAGATACATTATGTGATATGAATAAATGTATTATTCTTGAAACAATGGATTTCCCTGAACCTGTTATTTCTATTGCTATAGAACCTAAAACTAAAATAGATCAAGAAAAAATGAGTTTAGCTTTAAATCGTCTTGTTAAAGAAGATCCTTCCTTAAGGACATGGACTGATGAAGAAACTAATCAAACTATTATAGCAGGGATGGGTGAATTACATTTAGAAATAATTGTAGATAGAATGAAAAGAGAATTTAATGTATCTGCTAAAATTGGAAAACCTCAAGTTTCTTATCGTGAAACTATACAAAATAGTGTTTTTGATATGGAAGGTAAATATATAAAACAAACAGGTGGAAGAGGACAATATGGTCATGTTGTAATAGATATTTCTCCATTAAAATCACAAAAAAATAATACAGGTTACTTATTTACTAATGATATAAAAGGTGGTGTAATACCTAATGAATATATATCAGCTATAGATAAAAGTATTCAAGAACAATTAAAATCAGGTCCTATGGCAAATTATCCTGTAGTAAATATTGCTGTTAGACTTCATTATGGATCTTATCATGATGTAGATTCTTCTGAATTAGCTTTTAAATTAGCTGCAGCTATTGCATTTAAAAATGCTTTTAAAAAAGCTAATCCTATTTTACTTGAACCTATAATGAAAGTAGAAGTTGAAACACCTGAAGAATATATGGGAGATGTTATTGGTGATTTAAATCGTAGAAGAGGAATTATAGAAGGTATGGATAATATCTCTACCGGAAAAACTATAAGTGCTTGTGTGCCATTATCAGAAATGTTCGGTTATGCTACTGATTTACGTTCTTATAGTCAAGGAAGAGCATCTTATACTATGGAATTTTTAAAATATGCTGAAGCACCTAATAGTATTACAAAATTAATTATTGAATCTAGATCTAAACTATAAAATTAAAATAATAATTTTATATTTTAAAATTTATTAGAAGGATATTATCTTGTGTCTAAAAAAAAATTTGAACGTTCTAAACCTCATATTAATGTAGGTACTATAGGACATGTCGATCATGGAAAAACAACCTTAACAGCAGCTATAACAACTGTTTTGTCAAAAAAATATGGTGGTTCTGCAAAAGCTTTTGATCAAATTGACAATGCACCAGAAGAAAAAGCAAGAGGTATAACTATAAATACATCTCATGTTGAATATGATACAAAATATCGTCATTATGCTCATGTTGATTGTCCAGGACATGCAGATTATGTGAAAAACATGATTACAGGTGCCGCTCAAATGGATGGAGCAATATTAGTAGTTGCAGCAACAGATGGTCCTATGCCACAAACAAGAGAACATATTTTATTAGCTAGACAAGTAGGAGTACCTTATATTATAGTATTTCTTAATAAATGTGATTTAGTTAATGATAAAGAATTATTAGAATTAGTAGAAATGGAAGTACGTGATTTATTAACACAATATAATTTTCCTGGAGATACAACTCCTATTATTCAAGGTTCTGCTTTAAAAGCATTAGAAGGAGATAAAATATGGGAAAAAAAAATTATTGAATTAGCTCATTTATTAGATACTTATATACCTAATCCTATAAGAAAAATTGATAAACCTTTTTTATTACCAATAGAAGATGTTTTTTCTATTTCAGGTAGAGGCACAGTAGTAACTGGAAGAGTAGAAAAAGGTATAATAAAAGTAGGAGAAGAAGTAGAAATTATAGGTATTAGAAATACTATTAAATCTATTTGTACTGGGGTAGAGATGTTTCGTAAATTATTAGATGAAGGACGTGCTGGTGAAAATGTAGGTATTTTACTTAGAGGTATAAAAAGAGAAGATATAGAAAGAGGTCAAGTTCTAGCAAAACCAGGATCAATTACACCACATACAAAATTTGAAGCAGAAGTTTATATTTTATCAAAAGATGAAGGTGGAAGACATACAGCCTTTTTTAAAGGATATCGTCCTCAATTCTATTTTAGAACTACAGATGTTACAGGTACTATAGAATTACCATCTAATATTGAAATGGTTATGCCAGGAGATAATATTAATATGATTGTAACATTAATTCATCCTATAGCTATGTCTAATGGTTTACGTTTTGCTATTCGTGAAGGAGGTCGTACTGTAGGAGCAGGTGTAGTTACAAAAGTATTAAAATAAATATATTATAAAAGAAGATAAGGGAAAATTATATATTCCCTTTGATTCTTTTCTTTATATTAATGTTAATTATTAAATAAATTATTAGTAAAATTTATCTATATAATTTATATATATATTTTATATGAATATTCTTTGGTTAATATATAATGAATATTATAAAATCTAAAACAAATATAATAGATTTTATTAAATGGAGTATTAGTATAATTTTGTTAACTATTATTATAATATATAATATTATTTATCAAAATATACATTTATCTGTTCGTTTAATTTTATCTTTTTCTCTATTAATTTTTATTAGTTTTATTATTTTATCTACAAATAAAGGTAAAAATTTATTATCTTTTATATATGATGCACGTATAGAAACTTATAAAATTGTATGGCCTTCTTATAAAGAGACCTGGCATACAACATTAATTATAACTATTATTATTATAATAATGTCGTGTCTTCTTTATATATTAGATAATTTTTTAATTTATATTATATCATATTTAACTGGAACGAGGTTATGAAATGGATAAATCATTAAAAAAAAGATGGTATGTTATTCAAGCTCGTTCTGGTTTTGAACAACGTGTAGTAAAATCGTTAAAAGAATATATTAAAATACAGAATATGAAAGATTTATTTGGTAAAATTTTGATACCTACTGAAGCTATAATTGAAATACGTAAAGGACAAAAATATAGAAGTGATCGTAAATTTTTTCCTGGATATATATTAATACATATGATAATGAAAGAATTAAGTTGGTATTTAGTACGTAGTGTACCAAAGGTTTTAGGTTTTATTGGAGGAACATCTGATAATCCATCACCTATAAGTGATAAAGAAGTAAATATTATTATAGAACGTTTACAAAAAATTGGAGATAAACCTAGACCAAAAACAATATTTGAACCAGGAGAAATGATTAGAGTTAAAGATGGTCCTTTTTCTGATTTTAATGGAATAGTAGAAGAAGTAGATTATGAAAAAAATAGATTAAAAGTTTCAGTATCAATTTTTGGTAGATCAACACCTGTTGATTTAGATTTTAGACAAGTAGAAAAAGGATAAAATAATTTTATTAAAAATTATATGCTTTAAATATTTTTTATTGTAATTATTAATTAAATAGAGAAATTTTATGATTAAAAAAATTAAAACTTATGTGAAATTACAAGTTCCAGCTGGCAGTGCTAATCCTAGTCCTCCTATTGGCCCAGCATTAGGACAACATGGTATCAATATTATGAATTTTTGTAAAATTTTTAATTTAAAAACTAATAATTTAGAAAAAGGAATTCCTATACCAGTAATTATTACAATTTATGTTGATAAAACTTTTACATTTGTAACTAAAACTCCTCCAGTATCTGCATTAATAAAAAAAATTTTAGGAATAAAGAAAGGGGCTAATAAACCAAAAAAAGATCAAATAGGAGTAATTACACATGATCAAATTCGTAAAATTGCAGAAATAAAATATGTTGACATGAATGGAACTAATATTAAATCTATGATGTCTTCTATACAAGGAACTGCTATATCAATGGGTTTAACTATTAAGGATTAAAATATTATGATAAAATTAACAAAACGAATGAAATTCATGTATGAAAATATAAATGTTAAAAAACAATTTTCTATTGAAAAAGCTATTGATAAGTTAAAAACTTTAAGTAAAGTTAAATTTATTGAAAGTATTGATGTTGCTATTATTTTAGACATAGATCCTAAAAAAACTGAACAAAATATTAGAGGAATTATATCTCTACCTTATGGCACCGGAAAAAACATTAGAATAGCAGTTTTTGCCGATGGTAAAGAGGCAATACAAGCTAAAGAATTAGGAATAAAATTAGTTGGCATGAACGATTTATTAATAAAAATTACTAATGGAGAAAAAAATTTTGATATAGTTATTTCTACTCCAGAAGCTATGAATTTAGTTACTAAATTAGGACCTATTTTAGGACCTAAAGGATTAATGCCTAATCCTAAATTAGGTACAATTACAAATGATATAAACAAAACAATAAAAAAAATACGTGATGGACAAATTAATTTTCGTAATGATAAAAATGGTATTATTCATACTATTATAGGTAAAATTAATTTTGAAAATAAAAAAATTAAAGAAAATTTAAAAAGTTTATTAAAAATTTTAAAAAAATACAAACCAATACAATTAAAAAATAACTTTTTTAAAAAAATATATATATCTTCTACTATGGGTATATCTTTAAATATTACAAAAGATTGTATTGATTTGTTAAATTAACATTTTTCTTTACAATAAAAAATAAATATATTATAGTTATAGTTTTTAATAAAAAATTAAAATTTAATAATTTTATATTGTAGATTATAATAATTTTTGTTTTATAAAAATTTAGGAGTGCAATAATCTTATAATGTCATCAAATCTAAAAAAAAAAAAAATGATTGTTGCAAAAATAAGTAAAATAAATAAACGTGCTTTATCAGCTGTTATTGCTAATTTTTCTGGTGTTAATAATAACAATTTAAATAAATTAAGAAAAAAAAGTAAAGATAAAAATGTTATTATCAATATTATAAGAAATAAATTATTAAAATTAATTATCAAAGGTAGTAGTTTTGAATGTTTAAATCCTTTAATACATGGTCCTACACTAATAGCTTATTCATTTAAACATCCTGGTTCTGCTGCTCGTTTACTAAAAAAATTTAGTAAATTAGATGAAAATTTAATAATTAAAGCAGCATCATTTGATAATAAAATAATAAATAGTAAAAATATTAATTTTTTAGCTGAATTACCTACATATAAAGAAGCTATTGTACGTTTTTTACTAATTATAAAAGATATTTCTATAGGAAAATTTTATAGAATCTTAATTGCAGTTAAAAACATAAAATAAATTAATTTATTTATATACAAAATTCTTATTATTTTAGGAAAATAATATGGCTATAACTAAAGAACAAATAATAAAAGCTATAGAATCAATGTCTATTATGGATATAATGGATTTAATTAATTCTATGGAAAAAAAATTTGGTGTTTCTAGTATTATAACAAATAAACAAAATAATAATCAACAACAAGAAAAAAAAGAAGAACAAACTGAATTTAGCATATATCTTAAAGGTATAGGAAATAATAAAATTTCTGTTATAAAAACTGTTAGAAATATTATGAATTTAGGATTAAAAGAAGCTAAAGATTTAGTAGAATCAGCTCCTGTAGTATTAAAAGAATCTATTTCTAAACAAGAAGCATTAGATTTAGAATCTAAATTAAAAATTTCTGGAGCAGAAATAGAAATTAAATAATTTTATAAAAATTTTTTTATAAATATTTTTAAAATAAATATTAAATTAATTAAATTGTTTAATTTATCAGATAACTGAGGAACCATATGGTTTATTCTCAAACTGAAAAAAAACGTATTCGTAAAGATTTTGGAAAAAGACCTCAAGTTTTAAATATTCCATATTTGCTTTCTATTCAGATAGATTCATTTAAAAAATTTATAACAAAAGATCATACAGGACAAAGTGGTTTAGAAGCTGCATTTCAAAGTATTTTCCCTATTTTTAGTTATAGTAAACATGCTAAATTAGAATATGTAAATTATAGTTTAGGAAAATCACTTTTTACTATGAAAGAATGTCATTCTAGAGGCATGACATATGCGGTATCTATAAAAGTAAAATTAAAATTAATTATTTATGATAAAGAAAAATCTGAATTACCTATTAAAAATATAAAAGAACAAGAAGTATATATGGGAGAGATACCATTAATGACAAAAAATGGTACTTTTATAGTTAATGGTATTGAACGTGTAGTAGTTTCACAATTACATAGAAGTCCTGGAGTTTTTTTTGATAGTGATAAAGGAAAAACCCATTCATCAGGTAAAATATTATATAACGCTCGTATTATTCCTTATAGGGGTTCTTGGTTAGATTTCGAATTTGATTCTAAAGATAATATTTTTGTACGTATAGATAGAAGAAGAAAATTACCAGTTACAATCATTTTACGTGCTTTAGGTTATGATGTAGAAGAAATATTAAATATTTTTTTTAAAAAAAATATTTATAAAATACAAAATAAACATTTTATATTAAAATTAATACCAGATAGATTAAGAGGTGAAACAGCATTTTTTGATATTAAAAATAATAATATTACTTATGTAGAAAAAGGCAAAAGAATTACTTTACATCATATTAATCGTTTAAAAAATGATAATGTTAAATATATTAATATACCTATAGAATATATGGTAGGTAAAACTGTTATTAAAGATTATATAGATAAAATTACTGGTGAAGTAATTATTTCGGCAAATTATCCTCTAACAATAGATATTATCAATAAAATTTTTTGTAATCAAAATACTATTGAAACAATTTTTACTAATGATTTAGATCATGGATCTTATATTTCTGAAACATTAAAATTAGATAATACAACTAACCGTTTAGATGCTTTAGTAGAAATTTATAGGATAATGCGACCAGGAGAACCTCCTACAAAAGAAGCTGCTGAACTTTTACTTAAAAAATTATTTTTTGTTGAAGATCGTTATGATTTATCTCCTGTAGGAAGAATGAAATTTAATCGTTCATTATTACGTCAAAATATTATCGGTCCTGGAATTTTAAGTAAAAAAGATATTGTAGATGTTATTCAAAAATTAATTACCATTCGAAATGGTAATGGAAATATTGATGATATTGATCATTTAGGTAATAGAAGAATTCGTTCTATTGGGGAAATGGCAGAAAATCAATTTCGTATAGGTTTAATTCGTGTAGAAAGAGCTGTTAAAGAAAGATTGTCTTTAGGAGATTTAGAAACTTTAATGCCTCAAGATATGATAAATGCAAAACCTATTTCTGCAGCTCTTAAAGAGTTTTTTTGTTCTAGTCAATTATCACAATTTATGGATCAAAATAATCCATTATCAGAAATTACACATAAAAGACGTATTTCTGCTTTAGGTCCAGGAGGTTTAACTAGAGAAAGAGCAGGATTTGAAGTACGAGATGTTCATCCTACACACTATGGTAGAGTATGTCCAATAGAAACACCTGAAGGACCTAATATTGGTTTAATTAATTCATTATCAGTTTATGCAAGAACAAACGAATATGGATTTTTAGAAACACCTTATAGATTAGTTAAAAATGGATTTGTTACTAATAAAATTAATTATTTATCTTCTATAGAAGAAGGTAATTTTATTATCGCTCAAGCTAATACTAATATGGATAAAAATGGATATATCATTGATGATTTTATTACATGTCGTTATAAAGGAGAAGCAAGTTTTTTTAAAAAAAAACAAATTAATTATATGGATGTTTCTACACAACAAATTGTTTCTGTAGGTGCTTCTTTAATCCCTTTTTTAGAACATGATGATGCTAATCGAGCATTAATGGGTGCTAATATGCAGAGACAAGCAGTACCTACATTAAAAACTGAAAAACCATTAGTAGGAACTGGTATGGAACGCATTGTAGCTATAGATTCTGGTGTAACTATTATTGCTAAAAATTCTGGAATTGTAGAATATGTAGATTCTACACGTATTTTCATAAAAAATAATATTATGGATAATAACATAGATATTTATTATTTAGATAAATATATAAGATCAAATCAAAATACATGCATTAATCAAACACCATGTGTAAATTTAGGTGAATATGTAAAAAAAGGTGATGTATTAGCTGATGGACCTGCTACAGATTTAGGTGAATTAGCATTAGGTCAAAATATGAGAGTAGCTTTTATGCCATGGAATGGATATAATTTTGAGGATTCTATTTTACTATCTGAAAAAATTGTACAAAAAGATAAGTTTACTACTATACATATACAAGAATTATCTTGTATATCACGTGATACAAAATTAGGAGCAGAAGAAATTACATCTGATATACCAAATGTAAGTGAATCTTCTTTATCTAAATTAGATGAATGTGGAATAGTATATATTGGTGCGGAAGTAAAAAATGGAGATATTCTTGTAGGTAAAATAACTCCTAAAGGAGAAACTCAATTATCACCAGAAGAAAAATTATTACGTGCAATTTTTGGTGAAAAAGCTTCTGATGTGAAAGATACTTCTTTAAGGGTCCCTAACGGAATGCATGGAACTGTTATTGATATACAAATTTTTACAAGAGATGGAATAAAGAAAGATAAAAGAACTATAGAAATAGAAGAAATGCAATTTAAACAAATTCAAGAAAATTTATTAGCTGAACAAAAAATTTTTGAAAAAAATATACTTTTGAATATAAAAAATTTTTTATTAAAAAAAAATATTATTAGTGATAATATTAAAAATTTTGATATAAATTTTATTACTTCTATCCTTATTAGTGATGAAAAAAATCAAAAAAAAATTAATGATTTTATTAAAAAATATAGAGAAATAAAAAAAATTTTTAAAAAAAAAATAGAGTTAGAAAAAATTAAAATAACAAAAGGAAATGATTTAGCTCCTGGTATTTTAAAAATTATTAAAGTAAATTTAGCTGTTAAAAGACAAATACAACCAGGAGATAAAATAGCAGGAAGACATGGTAATAAAGGAGTTATTTCTAAAATTTGTCCTGTAGAAGATATGCCTTATGATGAAAATGGAATTCCCGTTGATATTGTATTAAACCCCTTAGGTGTTCCTTCTAGAATGAATATAGGACAAATTTTAGAAACTCATTTAGGTATGGCTGCAAAAGGCATCGGAAATAAAATTAATAATTTATTAAAAGAAAAAAAAAACATAGAAAAAATACGTATTTTTCTTAATAAAGCCTATAGTATAGGTAATAATATACGTCAAAATATAAATTTAAATAATTTTACTGATAACGAAATTCTTTTATTAGCAAACAATTTAAAAAAAGGTATGCCTATTGCTACACCAGTTTTTGATGGAGCTAATGAAAAAGAAATTAAAGAATTATTAAAATTATCTAATTTACCAATTTCTGGTCAAATAAAATTATATGATGGACGTACAGGAGAAATTTTTGAAAGATCAGTTACAGTCGGATATATGTATATGTTAAAACTAAATCATTTAGTAGATGATAAAATGCATGCTAGATCTACAGGTTCATATAGTCTTGTAACTCAACAACCATTAGGTGGAAAAGCCCAATTTGGAGGACAAAGATTTGGTGAAATGGAAGTATGGGCTTTAGAAGCATATGGAGCAGCATATACATTACAAGAAATGTTAACAATAAAATCTGATGATGTAAATGGTAGAACAAGAATGTATAAAAATATAGTTGACGGTAATCATAAAATGAATGCTGGCATTCCAGAATCTTTTAATGTATTACTTAAAGAAATACGTTCATTAGGTTTAAATATTAATTTAGAAAATAAATAATTAATACTTACTTTAAAGTATAACAAGTTACTTGTAATAATATAATTGAGGTAAGAAATTTGTGAAAGATTTATTTAATTTTTTAAAATCAAAAAATAAGATGGAAGTATTTGATTCAATAAAACTTTCTCTAGCTTCTTCTGATATGATAAAATCTTGGTCTTTTGGAGAAGTAAAAAAACCTGAAACAATTAATTATCGTACTTTTAAACCAGAAAGAGATGGATTATTTTGTGCTCGTATTTTTGGTCCTATTAAAGATTATGAATGTTTATGTGGTAAATATAAACGTTTAAAACATAGGGGGGTTGTTTGTGAAAAATGTGGAGTTGAAGTTACACAAACAAAAGTAAGAAGAGACAGGATGGGCCATATAGAATTAGCTTCTCCAATTGCACATATATGGTTTTTAAAATCATTACCTTCTAGAATAGGTTTATTACTCAATATGCCATTAAAAGATATAGAAAAAGTTTTATATTTTGAATCATATGTTGTTATAGAAGAAGGTATGTCATCTTTAGAAAGGAAACAAATTTTATCTGAAGAACAATATGTAAATTTATTAGAAGAATTTGGAAATGAATTTGAAGCAAAAATGGGAGCAGAAGCAATACAATATTTATTAAAAAATATTAATTTAAAAAAAGAATGTAAATTATTACGTAATGAATTATTGAATACTAATTCAGAAACTAAAAGAAAAAAAATAGCTAAAAGAATAAAATTATTAGAATCTTTTATATATTCAGGTAATAAACCAGAATGGATGATTATGAACATATTACCTGTATTACCTCCTGATTTAAGACCTTTAGTTCCATTAGATGGAGGTAGATTTGCAACATCAGATTTAAATGATTTATATAGAAGAGTTATAAATCGTAATAATAGATTAAAACGTTTATTAGAATTATCTGCTCCTGATATTATAATAAAAAATGAAAAAAGAATGTTACAAGAAGCAGTTGATGCATTATTAGATAATGGTAGAAGAGGTAAATCAATTATAGGATCTAATAAACGTCCATTAAAATCATTAGCAGATATGATCAAAGGAAAACAAGGAAGATTTAGACAAAATTTATTAGGTAAAAGAGTTGATTATTCAGGAAGATCTGTTATAACAGTTGGTCCTTATTTACATTTACACCAATGTGGTCTACCTAAAAAAATGGCACTAGAATTGTTTAAACCATTTATATATAGCAAATTAGAAATTAATGGATTTGCAACTACTATTAAATCTGCAAAAAAAATGGTAGAAAAAGAAGAACCAATAGTATGGGATATTTTAGATGAAGTAATTAAAGGGCATCCTGTTTTACTAAATAGAGCTCCTACTTTACATCGATTAGGTATACAAGCATTTGAACCACTTTTAATTGAAGGTAAGGCAATACAATTGCATCCTTTAGTATGTGCTGCCTATAATGCTGATTTTGATGGAGATCAAATGGCAGTACATGTTCCTTTAACATTGGAAGCACAATTAGAAGCAAGAATACTAATGATGTCTACTAATAATATTCTTTCCCCTGCAAATGGGGAACCAATTATCGTTCCTTCTCAGGATGTAGTATTAGGAATATATTATATGACTAAAGATAAAGTTAATGTAAATGGAGAAGGAATGATATTAACAGGTCCTAAAGAAGCTGAACGTGTTTATAATATTGGACAGGCAGATTTACATGCTTGTGTAAAAGTACGAATTAAAGAATATAATAAAGATTTAGTAACAAATAAATGGATTAAAAATAATATTATTGTAAATACTACTATTGGAAGAGCAATTTTTTGGAATCAAGTTCCTAAAGGCATACCATATTATATGGTAAATAAAACTTTAGGAAAAAAAGATATTTCTCAAATTTTAAATACATGTTATAGAATTTTAGGATTAAAATCTACAGTTATTTTTGCAGATCAAATTATGTATACTGGTTTTCATTATGCAGCTAAATCAGGTGCTTCTGTAGGTATCGATGATATCATTATACCTCATAATAAAGTTGAAATAATTAATGAAGCAGAATCTGAAGTTAATGAAATACAAGAACAATTTCAATCTGGTCTTGTTACTGCTGGTGAAAGATATAATAAAATTATCGATATTTGGGCTGCTGCTAATGAAAAAGTATCAAAATCCATGATGAAAAATTTATCTATTGAAAAAATAACTAATAAAAATGGTTCAACAATTAAACAAAGTTCTTTTAATAATATTTTTATGATGGCAGATTCTGGAGCTCGAGGTTCTGCTGCACAAATTAGACAATTAGCTGGCATGAGAGGTTTAATGGCAAAACCTGATGGTTCAATAATTGAAACTCCAATTATTGCTAATTTTAGAGAAGGGTTAAATGTTTTACAATATTTTATTTCTACTCATGGAGCTAGAAAAGGATTAGCTGACACTGCTTTAAAAACAGCAAATTCTGGATATTTAACTAGAAGATTAGTAGATGTAGCACAAGATTTAGTTATAACAGAAGATGATTGTTTAACTTTAAAAGGGATAAAAATTTCATCTATTATTACTGGGAAAGATATAAAAGAATCATTAAAAGAAAGAATTTTAGGTCGAGTAACAGCAGAAAATATTTATAAAAAAGATGGTAAAACAATTCTTATTTTTAGAAATACATTATTAAATGAAAAATATTGTGATATTCTAGAACATCATGCTATTGATAATATCAAAGTAAGATCTGTAGTTAGTTGTGAAACTATTTTTGGTGTATGTTCATATTGTTATGGACGTGATTTAGCTAGAGGACATATTATAAATAAAGGAGAAGCGATAGGAGTTATTGCTGCTCAATCAATAGGTGAACCAGGTACACAATTAACAATGCGCACATTCCATATTGGAGGTGCAGCATCACGATCAGCAGCAGAATCTAACATTCAAATCAAAAACAATGGAATTATAAAATTAGTAAATGTAAAATCAGTAATTAATTTTATTAAAAAATTAGTAGTTATTTCTAGAAATGCTGAATTAAAAATTATTAATAATTTAAATAAAATTATAGAAAGTTATAAAATACCATATGGAGCTATTATAACAAAAAAAAATGGATCTGATGTAAAATCAGGAGAAATAGTTTCATATTGGGATCCTCATACTATGCCAATTATTACAGAGGTAAGTGGTAAAGTAAAATTTATTGATATGTTAGAAGGACAAACAATTATAAAACAAACTGATGATTTAACTGGATTAACGTCTATTGTTGTATTAGATACTTCTGAAAGACCTTTTATAGGTAAAGATTTTAGACCTATGATTAAAATTATCAATAATAATAATGAAGATATAATAATATCTAGAAATGATATGCCAGCACATTATTTTTTACCTAATAAATCTATTATACATTTAGAAGATGGTAGTTACGTTAATGCTGGTGATATTTTAGCAAAAGTACCGCAAGATTCAGGTGGAACTAAAGATATTACAGGAGGACTTCCTAGAGTAGCAGATTTATTTGAAGCAAGAAAACCTAAAGATGCAGCTATTTTAGCTGAAATTAATGGTATTATTTCATTTGGAAAAGAGACAAAAGGGAAAAGAAGAATAATTATTACTCCTATTAATTCAAATATTAAACCACATGAAGAAATGATACCCAAATGGAGACAACTTAATGTTTTTGAAGGTGAATTAATAAATAAAGGAGATATTATTTCTGATGGTCCCGAATCTCCATACGATATTTTAAGATTAAAAGGTGTTAATGCTGTAACTAATTATATAATTAATGAAGTTCAAGATGTTTATAGATTACAAGGAGTCAAAATTAATGATAAACATATAGAAGTAATCATAAGACAAATGTTGCGTAAAGCAACAATAACTAAAATGGGAGATTCTGACTTTTTAGAAGGTGAACAATTAGAAATTTCTACAATTAGAAATATAAATAAAAAATTAAAAAAACAAGGAAAAAAAATAGTAGAATATAATCGAGATTTGTTAGGTATTACAAAAGCATCATTAGCAACTTCTTCTTTTATTTCAGCTGCTTCTTTTCAAGAAACAACTAGAGTTTTAACTGAATCTTCAGTTGCTGGAAAAAGTGATGAATTAAAAGGATTAAAAGAAAATGTAATTGTAGGAAGATTAATTCCTGCAGGTACTGGTTATACTTATCACATAAATCGTATTAATAAAAAGAAAATTAATAATAAATTAAATAACATTTCTTCTGCCGATTCTGCAGCTGCTAATTTAACTGAATTATTAAATGCTGATTCAAGTTAAAATAATTATAATATTATAAATAATATACATTATATATAATTTATTTATAATAAATTTTTATAATTTATACTAAATTAGTACTTTTGTTTTAATAAAAATATGCATATTATTAATAATTAATATCTTAATATTATACTAACTAAAGTTAGTAAATATTATTGATTTTTAAATATAAAAATTATTTAATAAATAATTTTATGATATATAAAAAAAATAAAAAATCTAAATTATGGTTAAAAAATAATTTTAAAGATTTTTATATAAAAAAAGTTAAAAATAATATTAATAAATTTAGATCAAGATCATGGTTTAAATTAGAACAAATAGAAAAAATAGATAAAATTTTTAAAAAAAATATGATATTAATTGATTTAGGTTCCTCACCTGGAGGTTGGTCAAGTTTTGCTTCATCACAAATTGGTAATAAAGGAAAAATTATTGCATTTGATATATTACCCATGCATTCTATTAAAAATGTTGATTTTTATCAAGGTAATATATATGATTCTATTTTTTTAAATAAAATTTTTAAAAAACTTAATAAAAAAAAAGTAGATATGATTATGTCTGATTTATCTCCTAATATTACTGGTATAAAAGAAATAGACATACCACATATTTTTCATTTAAATGAATCAGTATTAAATTTATGTTATTCTTATTTAAAAAATAATGGAATTCTTTTAGTAAAATTTTTTCAATGTAAGGAATTTAATAAATATTATAATAAAATTAATTCTATATTTAAAACAGTAAAAATTAGAAAACCTAATGCTTCAAGATCTCAATCTAGTGAAATTTATATTGTTGCAAAAGGATATAAAAATTAATATAAAATATATTATACATTTATAAGAGGTTACTCTTTGAAAGATATGGCAAAAAATTTAATTCTCTGGTTAGCAATTTCAGTTATATTCATATCAACTGTCCAGAGTATTAATTTAAATTCATTTAATAAAAAAGAAAAAATTTCATATACAACTTTTTTATCTGAAGTTAGAGAAAATAAAATACTTAAAATTAGTATTAACGGCAGGCAAATGCATGTCTTTAGAAAAGATAGAAGTAATTATATTACATATATACCAACATATGATCCATTTTTATTAAAGATTTTATTTTCAAAAAATGTTAAAATATTAGGAGAACCTTTACAAAAACCTAGTATATTATTATCTATTTTTATTTCATGGTTTCCAATGTTATTATTAATTGGAATTTGGATATTTTTTATACGTCAATTACAAAATAGTAGTAAAGGTGCTTTATCTTTTGGTAAAAGTAAAGCTCAAATGTTAACTCCAGATCAAATAAAAACTACATTTAATGATTTAGCTGGATGTGATGAAGCTAAAGATGAAGTTAAAGAAATAATTGATTATTTAAAAGAACCTATTAAATTTCAAAAATTAGGAGGTAGAATTCCTAAAGGAATTTTAATGATAGGTCCTCCTGGAACTGGAAAAACTTTATTAGCTAAAGCTATTGCTGGAGAATCACAAGTACCATTTTTTACTATTTCAGGTTCTGATTTTGTAGAAATGTTTGTAGGTGTAGGTGCTTCCAGAGTAAGAGACATGTTTAATCAAGCTAAAAAATCCTCTCCATGTATTATTTTTATTGATGAGATAGATGCAGTAGGAAGACAAAGAGGTGCAGGATTAGGAGGTGGACATGATGAAAGAGAACAAACATTAAATCAAATGTTAGTAGAAATGGATGGATTTAATAATAATGAAAATGTTATTGTAATTGCAGCTACTAATCGTCCAGATGTATTAGATCCTGCTCTTTTAAGACCAGGACGTTTTGATCGTCAAGTAATAGTAGGTTTACCTGATATTAGAGGGAGAGAACAAATATTAAAAATACATATAAAAAATGTTCCTATATCTAAAGAAGTAAATCTTAAAATTTTAGCAAGAGGAACACCAGGTTTTTCAGGAGCTGATTTAGCAAATTTAGTAAATGAAGCAGCATTATTAGCAGCCCGCCAAAATAATAATTTTGTTTCTATGTTAGAATTAGAAAAAGCTAAAGATAAAATTATGATGGGTACAGAAAGACGTTCTTTAGTAATGACAGAAAAACAAAAAGAAATAATTGCTTATCATGAAGCGGGACATGCGATTATAGGTAGGTTAGTTCCAGATCATGATCCTGTACATAAAGTAACTATTATTCCTCGAGGAAGAGCATTAGGCATAACATTTTTTTTACCTGAAATTGATATAATACATATTAGTCGCCAACAATTAGAAAGTAAAATTTCTACATTATATGGAGGAAGAATTGCTGAAGAAATTATTTATGGTGAAAAATATGTTTCAACAGGTTCAGCTAATGATATTAAAATTGCAACTAATATTGCAAAAAATATGGTAACACAATGGGGATTTTCTAAAAAATTAGGTCCTTTATTATATCTAGAAGAAGAAAGTGAAATTTTTTTAGGTAGATCAGTTACTAAAGCAAAACACATGTCTGATGAAACAGCTAAAATTATTGATCAAGAAGTAAAATATTTAATACAAGAAAATTATGATAGAGCTTTAAAAATTTTACAAAATAATATTGATATTTTACATGCAATGAAAGACACGCTGATAAAATATGAAACTATAGGATCAATACAAGTCGATGACTTAATGGCTAGAAAAGAAGTGAGACCTCCTGAATGGGATAAAAAAAAATAAAATATTTTTTAAAAATAAATAGTTTATGATATTTTATAAAATATAAATAGAAATAAAATATGAAATATCATAAATATTTTAATGTATTAAAAAAAACTTATCTAATTTTTTATTATTTTAAACTAAAGTTTAATATTGTTTTAGAAAATTTTTTTGTTAAAAACACAATAATAAAATAACATTATACATTTAATACCTTAGATTAAAAAATCTAGTATTATTAGATTAAATTTTGATTTAATCAAAAATTACATTTATTTAATACTTTACTTTGATAAGTATATAAATTTTTAAAATATTTAAAAATAATTTAAATATTATAATATTAAATGTTTATGAATATAAAATCTAAAAATTTTTATAAAGATAATACATAACTAAAAATATTATAGAAAATAAAAAAAAAATTGAATTTTGATTTTTTTACTTAAATATTACAAAATAATTTTTTATATTTTCCTAATTTAACTAAAAATCATATTAAATATAAAATATTTTAAATTTATTTTAAAATAAATAAAAATATAATTCTACTAATTGAATAATTTTTAAAAAAATTTTAATTAAAAAATTCCAAATTATATATTTTAAAATAAAAATAAATTAATAATATTAAATCATTTAGATAATAAATTATAAGATATAATCTATATTATAGTAAAATATCATTTATATAATTATAAAAAAATAAAATAATAAGAATTAAAATTTATATCATAATATTAATTTTTTTAATCAAAAATTATAAATTATTAATTTTTTAAAAATTAAAATTTAATCTCCATTAAAATAATAAAAATTTTTAAAAAAAAATTAAATTTAAACTAATTATTTTAATTATATATGAAATATTAAAAATTAATGTATTCAATATATAAAAAAATATTATAAAACTAAGATTATAAATTAAAATTTATATTGTAATTACTATAAATTAATATATAATTACATTTAGATAATATTTGATTAAAATATTTTTTTGGTTTTTTATGTATAAATTATTATTAATTTTATTTATTTTTGTATCAACTATGTTAATTAGCATTATCTTATTTCAAGATAATGATGAAATAGATATCAGTGCATCATCAAATGATATAAAATCTCCTTTTAATACAAATATGTCTAATAAAATATTAACAAGAAGTATTATTTTACTTGCATCTTTATTTTTTATTATTAGTTTAATAATAAACAATTTTAATGTAAAAAAATATGGAAAAAATAATATTACATCTTATAATATAAATAAGATATAAATAATATTTTACCGAGGTGGTGAAATTGGTAAACACGCTACTTTGAGGTGGTAGTGCCTTATTTTAGGCTTACGGGTTCAACTCCCGTCTTCGGTATTATTAAAATTAATATTGCATTATTTGTATTTTTATAATATGATATATTATCTTTTAAGACGCGGGATGGAGCAGTTTGGTAGCTCGTCGGGCTCATAACCCGAAGGTCGTTGGTTCAAATCCAACTCCCGCAACCAATATCAACGTTATATTAATTCCTTTATTAAATTTGTTTCATGTTTACTTTTTATATACAATAAAATAAATAATTTTTTTAAAAAAATTATATAAAATAATAAAGATACTTTTAGTAAAGTTATGTTATTTACATTATTTTAATATAATCTAGTTTTCTAATTTTAAGAATTTAATATTTAAGGATAACTAGGATGAATAAAGAAATATTAGCTGTTATTGAAGCTGTTGCTAATGAAAAATCTTTACCTCGTGAAAAAATATTTGAAGTAATGGAAAGTGCTTTAGCTAGTGCAACAAAAAAAAAATATGGACAAGATATAGAAATATTTGTTAATATTAATCGTAAAAATGGTAATTTTAGTACATTTAGAAAATGGTTAATAGTTAAAAAAGTAAACTATCCTACTAAAGAAATTACACTAGATGCAGCACGTATTGAGGATAATACTCTTAATTTAGGTGATTATATATATGATAAAATTAAGTCTATTAATTTTAACCGTATAACAACACAAACTGCTAAACAAGTTATTGTACATAAAGTAAGAGAAGCTAAAAAAGCTGTTACTATTGCTCAATTTAAAAAAAAAGAGGGAAAAATCTTAAATGGTATTGTAAAAAAAGTAAATAGAGGACATCTAAACTTAGATTTAGGGCATGGAGCTGATGCTATAATTTTGCGTTCTGATATGTTACCAAGAGAAAATTTTAGACTAGGTGATAGAATAAGAGGATTACTTTTTTATATTAAAGAAAATGTAAAAGAAACACAATTATTTATAAGTAGATCTAAAATACAAATGCTAATTGAATTATTTAATATTGAAGTTCCTGAAATAAGAGAAGGTTTAATTGAAATTAAAGCTGTAGCTAGAGACCCTGGTTCTAGATCTAAAATAGCTGTTAAAACAAATGACAAAAGAATAGATCCTGTAGGAGCTTGTGTTGGTATGAGAGGTGCTAGAGTTCAAGCTGTTTCTAATGAATTAAATGGAGAACGTATCGATATCATATTATGGGATTCTGATCCAAAAAAATTTGTTATTAATGCTATGTCACCTGCAGATATATCATCTATTATTTTAGATAAAAAAAAACATATGATAAATATTGCTGTAGAAAAAAATAATTTAGCTAAGGCTATAGGAAAAAATGGACAAAACATTCGTTTAGCATCTCAATTAAGTGGATGGGAATTAAATGTTATGACAAAAAATGATTTATATCATAAATATAAAAAAGAACAAAATAATCTTATAAAAATGTTTGTAACACATTTAAATATTAAATATGAACTATCAAAAATAATAGTTGAAAAAGGTAAAATATCTTCTATTAAAGAATTAATATTAATTCCCATAGATATGTTATCTGATATAACTAATAAATTTAATTTAAAAATTAATGATCTTAAAAAAATACAAGAATTAGCAAAAAAAATATATACTAATTTAAATTTAAAAAAAAAAGTATAAATAATGAATTTAAGAAAATTTATTAAAATTAAAAAAATAAACGATAAATTATTTAATTATCTAATAAATAAAAATATTTTAACTATTAAAAACTTAGCTAAATAAAGTATTAAAGATATATTCTAATAAAATAATTTATTTCAAATAAAAATAGAAAAAATAATTATGTTTACAAAAAATATTTGTTGGTTTAAAAAAAATAGTACGTAATTAATTTTAAAATAGAGGAGTAAGCAGCATGATAGATGCTGTTATAACTATAAAATCATTAGCTAATGAAATTAAAATTTCAGTTAAAAAAATAATTCAATATTTTTCTAATACAGGTATTTCTAAATTAGAAAATGATATAATTAATAAAGAAGAAAAAAAAAAACTTTTAACATATTTAAAAAATAAAAATTCTAATAAATTAGAATTTTTAAATATACAAAAAAATAATAATAATGTTACAAATTTAAAAAAAATTAAACAAAAAAAAATATTAATTAATAATAATAATAAAAATAAATTATTATTTTTAGATAAAAAAAATTACACTAAAGAACCATATAAAACTAAAACATTTAATGTTTTAAAAACAAAAAAAAAAAAATTTTTAATATCTTCTCATAAACATAATTATAAAAAAATAAATATTATTAAAAATAATATAGATTATAAAAAAAAAAAAAGTATAAAGTTAAATAAAAAAAAAATTTTTTATAATAAAAATTTAAATCATAAAAATACAGATAAAAATTTTTTTAAAAAAAATATATATAATAAAAAAAAATATAATAAAAATTATAAAAATTCTAAAGAAAATAATAAAAAAATTATCTTTAATAAATATAAAAAAAAAAAATTTAAATTATATCAAAATTTTAATAAACCAATTAAAAATATTAATCGTAATATTATTATTAATGAAACAATTAGTATAATTGAATTATCTAATAAAATGGCAGTTAAAAGTTCAGAATTGATAAAAGTTATGATAAATATGGGTGAAAAATATTCTGACATAAATCAATTATTAGATCAAGAAACAGCTCAGTTAATTGCAGAAGAAATGGGTCATAAAGTTATATTACATCATGAAAATGATATAGAACAATCACTAATCAATAATACTGATTTAAATAGTACACCTATTATTAGATCACCTATTGTAACAATTATAGGACATGTTGATCATGGAAAAACTTCATTATTAGATTATATTTGTTCAAGTAATGTTGCTGCTAAAGAAGCAGGTGGAATTACACAAAATATAGATGCATATGAAATAGTTTTTAATAATAAAAAAATAGTATTTTTTGATACTCCTGGCCATGAATCTTTTATCTCTATGAGATTAAGAGGAGTGCAAATTACAGATATCATATTATTAGTAATTGCTATTGATGATGGTGTTATGCCACAAACTATAGAAGCTATACAACATGCTAAAGCAATGAAAGTACCTATTATAGTTGCAATTAATAAAATTGATAAAAAGATTTCAAACTTTGAAAAAATAAAAAATGAATTAAGTCGATATAATATTATTTCTGAGGAATGGGGAGGAAGAAATATATTTGTTAAAATTTCTGCTAAAACAGGAGAAGGTATAAATAAATTATTAAAAATTATTTTATTACAAACAGAAATGTTAGAATTAAAAGCTATTAATAAAGGCATAGCGAGAGGAATAGTAATTGAATCCTTTTTAGAAAAAGGAAAAGGACCAATAGCTAATGTCTTAATAAAAGAAGGAATGTTAAAAAAAGGTGATATAGTATTATGTGGTTGTACTTATGGTAAAATAAAATGTTTAATAAATTATAAAGGATCAAAAAAATTATATGCTGGACCTTCGACTCCTATTAAAATTTTAGGTTTATCCGAATTACCATATGCTGGAGATAATTTTATAGTTGTAAATAATGAAAAACAAGCTAAAGAAATAGCACTATATAGAAAAAATAAATTACGTGAAGTAAAATTAGCCCATAAACAAAAACAATTTCAAAAATTATTTTTAAATTTAAATAAAAAAAATATTTACGAAATAATTTTACTAATTAAAAGTGATACTCAAGGATCTTTAGAAGCTATTAAAAATACATTATTAAATTTATCTAATGATAAAATTAATATAAAAGTTATTCATTGTGGTATTGGAGAAATAAATGAAACAGATATTTCATTAGTAATAACTAATTCTTCTAAACATATTATTATTATTGGATTCAATATAAAACAAAATAATATTATAAGAAATTTAACAAAAATAAAATATATTAAAGTTATGTTTTTTACAATAATTTATGATTTAATTAATTATATGAAAAAATATATACAAAATCTTTTAATGCCTAAATATAAAGAATTAATTTTAGGAAACGCAGAAGTTAGAAGTATTTTTACTATTCCTAAAATCGGTGTTATAGCCGGATGTATAGTAACATATGGATTAATTAAACGTAATAATCTAATAAAATTATTTAGAAATAATCAAATGATTCATGAAGGTATTATAGATTCTTTAAGAAGATTTAAAGAAAGTGTACATGAAGTACGTAATGGCATGGAATGTGGTATTAGTATTAAAAATTTTAATAATATATATATAGGAGATAAAATAGAAATTTTTGAAAAAACTGAAACCATAAAAAAATAATTTTTTAATTTTTAATTAAATTTATATAGGAGTTGTTTATTGTATCGCAATTTAAGAATTGCATATGAATTAAAAAAACAAATAGCAAAAATATTACAAAATGATCTCAATGATATAAGAATAAATAAATTTACTACTATTACTGATATAATATTATCTCGAGATTTTTCATATGCAAAAATTTTTGTAATTTTATCATATAAAGAAGAATTTCAAAATAAAAAAAAATCATTATTTATTTTAAATAAAATAACAGAATATATTAGATATATACTTCAAAAAAAAATAAAATTACGTAAAATACCTAAATTAAAATTTGTTTTAGATCATTCTTTAAAAGAAGGTAATTATATTAATAATATATTAAATAATATAAAATAAAAAATAAACTATAATAATTAATTAGTAATTATAATTTTTTGACAAAAAATGTTAAAAATAATAAAAAAACAAAATATAAATGGTTTATTATTACTTGATAAATCTATTGGTGTTACATCAAATAAAATTCTTCAATATGTTAAAATTATTTTTAATGCTAAAAAAGCTGGATATATTGGAACTTTAGATCCTTTAGCTAGTGGATTACTACCTATTTGTTTTGGAGAATATACTAAATTTAGTCAATATTTAGTAAATAAAAATAAAACATATTTAGTTACAGCTCTTTTAGGAGAAAAAACAAATACTGCAGATAAATATGGTTCTATTATAAAAAAAAAAAATGTTAATTTAACTATAGAAGAAATTTTAAAAAAAATCAATTTATTTAAAGGAGAAAGTAAACAAAAACCTCCTATGTATTCTGCAATTAAATATAAAGGTATTCCTTTATATAAATATGCTAGAGCAGGAATTAATATTACTAATTTAAAAAAAAAAACTATTAAAATATATCAAATTAAATTACTAAATTTTTATCAAAATAAAATAAAGTTACAAATTAATTGTTCAAAAGGAACATATATTCGTAGTATTATTGATGATTTAGGAGATCAACTAAATTGTGGAGCTCATGTAATTAAATTACGAAGAATAGCAATATCACATATTTCAATTTTACATAAAAATGTTATAACATTAGAACAATTAAAAATATTAATTATGAATTATAAAAATCATAAATTAAGTATTCTTTTAATAAAGAAATTATTATTACCTATTAATTATATTATATGTCATATACCTAAATTATATTTATCAAATTTATTAATAAAAAAAATAATAAATGGTAAAAAAATTAAATTAACATCTATAATAGATAAAACAAAATTTCAGATTTTTGAAAAAAAAATTCTTAATTTTATAGGCATATGTCAAATTAATAATAAAGGTTATATTATAAAATGTAAATTAATGAATTCTATAAAAAAATTTTATTAATTTATATATAAAATATAAATGGAGTTAATTATGTATTTAAATATAGAAAAAAAAATAAAAATCATACAAAAATATCAAATTAATATTAAGGATAAAGGATCTACACAAGTACAAATAGCTTTATTAACATCTAAAATTAATTATTTACAAAAACATTTTATTGTACACAAAAAAGATTACCATAGTCGTAGAGGCCTTCTACGTATGATATCACAACGTAGAAAATTATTAAATTATTTTAAAAGAAAAAAATTTAAAAGTTATAACATATTAATTGAAAATTTAGGGTTAAGAAAATAAATAAATTTTAATTATATCTATATACTTTATAAATTTATAATTAATTGATATTTTTAATATAAAAATTTATTGAAAGGATATTTATTTTGTTAAACCCGATTATTCATAGATTTCGTTATGGTAATAATACTGTAACTATAGAAACAGGAATGATAGCTAGACAAGCAACATCTGCTGTAATGGTAAGTATTGATGATACAGCTGTTTTCGTTACTTTAGTTGTAGATAATAAAATTAAACAAGAACAAAATTTTTTCCCTTTATCAGTGCATTATCAAGAAAAATCATATGCTGCTGGCCGTATTCCTGGAAATTTTTTTCGTAGAGAAGGCCGTCCTAGTGAAAATGAAATTTTAATTTCTCGTTTAATTGATCGTCCTATAAGACCTTTATTTAAAAAAGGGTTTTTAAATGAAATTCAAATTATAGCAACTGTTATGTCTGTAAATCCAGAAATTAATCCAGATATTGTTGCTATTATTGGTGCATCTGCTGTTTTAAATTTATCTGGTATTCCATTTAATGGAACATTTGGTACTGCACGTATAGGTTTTATTAAAAATAAATATATATTAAATCCTAATGTTAAAGAAATGAAAAATAGTTCATTAGATTTAATTATATCTAGTACTAAAAAAGCTATTTTAATGGTAGAAGCTAAATCTTATCTTTTAACTGAAGAACAAATATTAGATGCAATTATATTTGGTTATAATCAACAACAGATATTAATTGATAATATTGTTAAATTATCTTCTGAAGTAAAAAAAAAATCTTATGAATGGATTTTATCTCCTATAAATGAAAAGCTTAAACAAAAAATCATTTTTTTATCTAAAAAAAAATTAGTAAAAGCATATAATATTCAAGAAAAACAAAATAGAATTAACAAAATTGATTCTATAAAAATAGAAGTTTTTGAATTAATTAAAGAAGAAAAGAAATATGAAAATATTTCAATGCAATATTTAAATGAAATTTTTTATGAATTAGAAAAAAAAATAGTTCGTAAAAATATTATAAAAAATAATCTTAGAATTGATGGGCGTGAACATGATATGATACGCAGTTTAGATGTACGTATAGGTATTTTACCTAGGACACATGGTTCAGCTCTTTTTACAAGAGGAGAAACACAAGCATTAGTTACAGCTACATTAGGAACAACTCGAGATGCTCAATCATTAGATGATTTAATAAATAATAGAACAGATAATTTCTTATTTCATTATAATTTTCCTTCTTATTCTGTTGGTGAAATTGGAATATTAGGATCTCCTAAAAGACGTGAAATAGGTCATGGTAATTTAGCTAAAAAATCTTTAATACCAGTTATGCCTGATGTTAGCCAATTTCCTTATACTATTCGTATAGTATCTGAAATTACAGAATCTAATGGTTCATCTTCTATGGCTTCTGTTTGTGGAGCTTCTTTAGCTATGATGGATGCAGGTATTCCTATAAAAAATGCTGTAGCTGGTATAGCTATGGGATTAATTAAAGAAAATAATAATTTTATAATACTATCAGATATTTTAGGTGATGAGGATTATTTAGGTGATATGGATTTTAAAGTTGCAGGTACTAATAATGGAATTACAGCATTGCAAATGGATATGAAAATAGAAGGAATAACTTATAAAATTATAAAATTAGCTCTATTTCAAGCAAAATTAGCTAGATTACATATTTTAGAAGTAATGAAACAAGCTATTGCTAATCCAAGAAAAAATATTTCAGAATTTGCACCAAGAATTCACACATTAAAAATTAATCCGGAAAAAATTAAAGACATGATAGGAAAAGGTGGTTCTGTTATTAGAGCACTAACAGAAGAAACTGATACAATTATTGAAATAGAAGATAGTGGAATTGTTAAAATTGCAGCTAAAAATAATGAAAAAATAAAATTTGCAATTCGTAGAATAGAAGAAATTACAGCTGATATTATTGTTGGACAAATTTATAATGGTAAAGTAATACGTATTGTTGATTTTGGTGCTTTTATATCTATAGGTAATGGAAAAGAAGGATTAGTTCATATTTCTCAAATTACTAATAAACATGTTAGTAAAGTAAGTGATTACTTACAAGTTTTACAAAATGTATTTGTTAAGGTTATGGAAATTGATAAACATGGAAGAATAAGATTAAGTATAAAAGCTGCTATAAATAAAATTTAGTATATAAAAATATTTTTAAAAATTATATAAATTATTTTAATAAATTTGTTATTTTAAAAACAAGTTTTATAAATATAATAGTTTATAAAACTCAATTATTAAATTATAATTTACATTGAGTAATTTAAATATTTGTAATTATGTTTAATTACTATTAAAAACATAATTACAATTTAAATATTAATTTTCTAATCTATTAATTACTAATTTTAAAATTTTAAAATATATTTATAAGGAATGTATATTATATGACGAATATTACTTTTTCTAATTTTGGTTTAAATAAGTTTCTTTTAAAAGCTTTACATGATATAGGATATTTAAATCCTTCTCCTATACAAAAAAAATGTATTCCACATTTATTATTAAAAAAAGATGTTTTAGGAATAGCTCAAACTGGTAGTGGTAAAACTGCAGCTTTTATATTACCTTTATTAAATAATATAAATTTATCTGTAAAAAAAACACAAATATTAATCTTAACACCAACAAGAGAATTAGCAATACAAGTATCTGAAACAGTTTCTTTATTTTCAAAATATATAAAAGGTATTAATATTTTAGCATTATATGGGGGACAATCATATCAAATACAATTAAAAAATTTACGTTTAGGAACACAAATTATTATAGCTACTCCAGGTCGTCTATTAGATCATATTAAAAGAAAAACTGTTAATTTATCTCAATTAACTAGTTTAGTAATAGATGAAGCAGATGAAATGTTAAGAATGGGTTTCATTGAAGATGTTGAAAAAATATTAATAACAATACCAAAACACCATCAAACTTCATTATTTTCAGCAACAATGCCACAAAAAATCAAAAATATTACTAAAAATTTTATGATTCATCCATATGAAATTATTATAAAAACAAATATTAAAACTATACCAGATATAAAACAAACTTATTGGTTTATATATGGTAATAAAATAGAAGCTTTAATGAAATTTTTAGAAACTGAAAATTACGATGCAGTTTTAATTTTTGTTAAAACTAAAACTTCAACAATTGAAATTGCTGATATATTAAAACAATATGATTATAATAGTGCAGCATTAAATGGAGATATGAATCAACGTAATAGAGAACAAACATTAGAAAGATTTAGAAATGGTAATTTAGATATATTAATTGCTACTGATATCGCCGCAAGAGGATTAGATGTAGATAGAATTAATTTAGTTATAAACTATGATATACCAATGGATATTGAGTCTTATATTCATCGTATTGGGAGAACTGGACGTGCAGGAAGACAAGGTAAATCTTTAACATTTATTGAATATAGAGAAAAAAGATTTCTTAAAAATATTCAATTTAAAATAAAATGTAATATTAATGAAGTTTTTTTACCCAATTCTAACCTTTTATGCCAAAAAAGGTTAGAAAAATTTATTTTTAAAATAAAAAAAGAAATAAATTTTATAAAAAAAAAAGATTTGATTCAATATCAAAATATTATATCAACAATAATAACTAAAAATAAAATAGATCAAGAAATTTTAATAGCAATTTTATTAAAATTATCTCAATTTAAAAAACCTTTAGTATTACCTCCAGATCCTACTAAAACAAGTATAAGAAAAATATTTTATAAAAAAAACTTTATTGTTAAAAATAAATATTTTCAAAAACATAAAAAATATTCTAATAAAATGGATGTTTACCGTATAAATATAGGCAAAAAAGATAAAATTGAAATACGTCATATAGTTGGAGCTACTATTAATGAATTTCAAATCGATAGCAAAGATATAGGAAATATAAAATTATTTTCTGATTATTCTATTATTGAACTTTCTTCTTTAAGAAGAAAAAAATTTTTACAAAATTCTAAAAATATTCGAATTATCAATAAAAATATTAATTTTGAGTTAATAAATAAATCTAAAAAATTTTATAAAAATACTAAATTTAATTTTAAAAATAAATATAAATAAAATAATAACAAATTAAAAAATTAGTATTATAAGTAAATAAAATTTATAAATAAATATATATATTATAATCGTATAATATATACATTTATTGTTTAATAGAGAATTATTTAGATATAATTATTATAAAAATTTTAATTAAAATACTTATAAAAATTAATTAATCCTTTAGATGAATAATCATTTTTACTTATTGCATAATTATTTATTTTAATTTCTTTTATTAAAGAATGAGTAATTTTTTTCCCTAATTCTACACCCCATTGATCAAAAGAAAATATATTTAAAATTACTCCTTGTATAAAAATTTTATGTTCATAATATGCAATCAACATTCCTAAATTATAGGGATTAATTTTTTTTAAAAAAATAGAATTACTAGGTCTATTACCATAACAACAATAATATATATTTTTTTTACAATTATATTCTTTTATATTACCAAATGCTAATGCTTTTGTTTGTGCAATATAATTAGCAATAAGTTGAACATGATGATTTTTATAATTATTATAATTAGGTATAGCAGAAGCTATAAAATCACATGGTATTAATTTAGTTCCTTGATGTAACATTTGAAAAAATGAATGTTGTCCATTAGTTCCTACATCACCCCATATAATGGGGCTAGTTTGATATTTTATTTTTTCTCCATTTCTATCTATAGATTTACCATTAGATTCCATATTTAATTGTTGCAAATATAATGGTAAAAAACACATATTATCATTATAAGCTATTATAGCTTCTGTTTCTGTATCCCAAAAATTACTATACCAAATATTAATTAATGCCATAATAACAGGAATATTTTTATCTATAGGAGAATAAAAAAAGTGATTATCCATTTTATATGCTCCTTGTAATAATTGATAAAAATTATCAAATCCAATAGACAAAGATATTATTAATCCAATAGAAGACCATAGAGAAAAACGTCCACCTATTTCAGACAGTAATGATAAAATATTATTTTCATTTATACCGAATTTTATTGCCGCATTAATATTATTTGTAACAGCAATAAAATGTTTAGAAAAAATATCTTTATTAAAATTTATATTAATATTTTTAATAAACCATTTTTTTATACTTAAAGCATTAGTAATTGTTTCTAATGTATTAAAAGTTTTTGATGCAATAATAAATATACTTTCTTCTGGTTTAATTTTATTAATAATATTAATTAATTGATTAGCATCAACATTAGATAAAAAAAATAAATTTAATTTGTTTTTATAATTTTTTAATGATTCTGTAATCATTAATGGACCTAAGTGAGAACCACCTATTCCTATATTTACAATATTTTTAATTTTTTTATCAGTAAAACCTTTCCATTCTCCTGATATAATTTTATTAGAAATATTTTTTATTTTTTTTAAAGTTTTATTTATATTATTATAAATTTGATGATCTCTTAAAAAGAAATCAATGCTATTATTTCTTAAAGCTGTATGTAAAACAGACTTATTTTCTGTTATATTAATTTTTTCCCCATAAAACATTTCATGAATAGCATCAATACATTTAGTTTCTTTAGCTAAATTTAATAAATAATATATAGTTTTTTTATTAATAATATTTTTTGAATAATCAAAAAGAATAATATTTTCAAAATTAATAGAAAAATTTTCAAATCTATTATTATCTATTTGAAATAGATCATAAATAGTTATTTTTTTCATTTCTTTTACATGATTTTGTAATTTTTTCCAAGAAAAAGTTTTAGTAGGATTAATATTTTTCATATAATAAAACAATAATTTTTTAGGTAAAAAATTATATCATATTTTTTTATTTCTTTAAAAATTCAATTTTTATTTTATTTATGATAAAATATTTTTTTTAATAAATTTAGTTATATATGATTTTAAGTTATTTATTTATTTCTAATGAAAATATATTTATTAAAAATAAACATAATATTGTTATGTTACATGGATTATTTGGTAATAAAAAAAGTTTATATTTAATGGGTAAATTTTTATTTCATAAAACAAAATTTAAAGTTTTATTATTAGATATTAGAAATCATGGTTTATCTCCTCAAAATAAAAAAATGGATTATATATCTTTATCACAAGATGTATTGGATACATTGAATTTTTTAAATATTAAAAAAAATCTTATTTTTATTGGACATTCTATAGGAGGAAAAATAGCTATGAATCTTACTAAATTTATACCATTTAATTTTATTAAAACTATTATTATTTTAGATATAGCACCTGTTAAATATAAATTTAATAAAACAAATATTTTTTTTGCATTAGAAGAAGTATACAAAAAAAAAATATTTTTTAGAAAAGATGCGTTTAAATTACTAAAATCTTTCATTAACAATAAATTTATTATAAATTTATTGTTAAAAACATTTAAAAATGGAAAATGGGAATTTAATTTATCTATTATAAAAAATGAATATAATAATATATTAAATTGGAATCCACTTTTTTCTGTATGGAAAGGAAATATTTTTTTTTTAAAAGGAGAAAAATCAAATTACATAAATAAAATTAATTATACTAATATATTTTCTCAATTTCCTAATGCTAGAATATATAATATTCCTAATGTTGGTCATTTATTACATATTGAAAATATAAAATTAATATTTAATTTAATTAGAAAATTATGTTATAAATAATATTTTGAGATAAAAATAAAATGTCAAAGATAGGTATTTTTTTTGGTAGTGATACAGGAAATACTGAAAATGTTGCTTTTAATATACAAAAACAATTAGGTCATAATATTGCTTCAGTATTTGATATTGCTAAAATAGAAAAAAAAGATATTGAAAAATATAATATACTTATATTTGGAGTACCCACATGGTATTATGGTGAAGTTCAATGTGATTGGGATGATTTTTTACCAATTTTACAAAAAATTAGTTTTAAAAATAAAAATTTATGTTTATTTGGTTGTGGTGATCAAGAAGATTATGGAGAATATTTTTGTGATGCTATAAGTGTTATTTATAATATAGTTAAAACTAATAAAGGAAATATTGTAGGATATTGGCCAACAAAAAGTTATTATTTTTCGAATACTAAAAGTCTAAAAAATAAAGATTATTTTTTAGGATTAACTATAGATGAAGACAGACAATCAGAATTAACTAATTCACGTATCATAACTTGGACTAAACAAATTTCTAATGAATTAAATCTTTAATTATTTAAAATCAATTATATTATTTTTAATATAATTGATTTTAATCTAATTGTTATGATCTAAATGATAATATTTGATTAAAAATTATTTGTTTTTTATTAGAATTTTTTTTATCAAAATAAAAATATCCTTCTCTTTCAAATTGAAAATGTTTTTTTTTTTGTTCTTTTAATAAATTTTTTTCTATAAAACCATTATATATTAATAATGATTTCTTATTTATATAAGATAAAATATTATCTGTATTGTTAATACATTTTTTTTTTAATAAAGTTTTATATAAATAAAATAAAACTGGTTGAGAATTAAGACAAGATATCCAATGAATTATCCCTTTTATTTTTTGATCTTTTTTATCTATTTTAATTCCTAATGTATTTTGATAGTATGTACAATATACACAAATAATATTTCCATTACTGTTTTTAATAACTTTATTAGCTTTAATTACAAATGAATATCTTAATTTTACTTTTTTACCTAAAATTAATCTTTTATAATCTTTTTTTTCTTCTTCTGAAAAATCTAAAATATCTATATATATTTCTTTTGTAAAATAAATAATTCTATAACCCATATTTTTATTAAATGGATGATTAGGGATTAATAATTTTATTTTTTTATTAACAGGAAAATTATCAATAATAATTTTTAAAGGTCTAAGTATTGCCATTGCTCTTGGAGCGATTTGATTTAATTCTTTTTTTATACAAAATTCTAAATAAGATAATTGTATAATATTATTTTGTTTTGTTACTCCTATACGATAACAAAAATTTTTTAACGATAAAGCTGTATATCCTTTTCTGCGTAAACCAGAAATAGTTAATAAACGAGGATCATCCCATCCATCAACTATTTTATTTTTAATTAATAATCTAATATTTCTTTTTGAAGTTATTCCATATTCAATTTGTAATTTTGAAAATTCATATTGTTTAGGATAGTTTTTAACACTGATATTATTGAGTATCCAATTATATAATATTTTATTATCTTGAAATTCTAAAGTACATAAAGAGTGTGTTATTCCTTCAATTGAATCAGATATACAATGACAAAAATCATAAGTAGGATATATACACCATTTTTTACCAGTTTGGTGATGTTTTTGAAATTTAATTCTATACAAAACAGGATCTCTCATTATAATTATTTTTGATTTCATGTCTATTTTTGCACGTAAAGACATACTTCCTTCAGAAAAATTACCTAAACGCATATTATGAAATAATTTTAAATTTTCTTTTATTGAACGATTCCTATAAGGACTATCTTTACCAGGTACTGATAAAGTACCTCTATAAGATTTAATTTCTTGTATACTTAATTCATCAACATAAGCTAAATTTTTATTAATTAATTCTATTGCATATTTATATATCATATCAAAATAATCTGATGAATATTTAATTTTATGATCCCATTTAAATCCTAACCAAATCAAATCTTTTTTTATAGAATTAATATATTTAATATTTTCAGTTGTTGGATTAGTATCATCAATTCTCAAAAAACAATTTCCTCCATAAAATTTTGCTATAGAAAAATTTAAACATATAGATTTAATATGTCCTATATGTAAATAACCATTAGGTTCTGGAGGAAATCTAGTACATATAAAATTATATTTTTTATTTTTTAAATCATTGTGGATAATTTTAAAAATAAAATTTTTTTTATAAAAATTATTATTTCTACACATATTTATTTTACTCTTTTCACAAATTTAATTTAAATTTTATACTTAAATTAATAAATTTAAGTTGACGTTATACTTTATTATATTACATAATGTAAATATAATTATTGGCTACGTAGCTTAGTTTTGGTTAGAGCACAGCACTCATAACGCTGAGGTCATGGGTTCAATTCCCATCGTAGCTAAAAAATAATTAGCGAAAGCGGAAGTGGCGGAATTTGGTAGACGCACCAGATTTAGGTTCTGGCTATTTAGATAAAAATATAGTACGAGTTCAAGTCTCGTCTTCCGCATAAATAAAAAAATATGGGGTATAGCCAAGTGGTTAAGGCACCGGTTTTTGATACCGGCATCCCTGGTTCAAATCCAGGTACCCCAGGTAAAAATATACTTATTTTTTTCATTTTTCTAAAATTTAAAAATAAAAAAATTATTTAATTAATAAATTATGTTAAAAAATAAATTATATATTAAAACTTGGGGCTGTCAAATGAATGAATATGATTCTTCTAAGATAGCTGATATTATGAAAAATGAATTAAATTGTAAAATTACTACATCAGTAACAAATGCCAATATTTTAATATTAAATACTTGTTCTATTAGAGAAAAAGCACAAGAAAAACTTTTTCATCAATTAGGAAGATGGAAAAGTTTAAAAAAAAATAATCCTAATATCATTATAGGTGTAGGTGGATGTGTTGCTTCACAAGAAGGTAAAAAAATTTTAGAAAGAGCATATTATATAGATATTATTTTTGGACCTCAAACTTTTCATAGATTACCTAAAATGATATATAAGATACGTCAATTTAAAAAATATTTAATTGATATTAGTTTCCCTAAAATTGAAAAATTTAAATTTTTCCCTTTTAGTAAAACAAAAAAAGTAAGTTCTTTTATTACTATTATAGAAGGATGTAATAAATATTGTACTTATTGTATAGTGCCTTATACAAGAGGAAAAGAAATTAGTAGACCTTATAAAGATATTATTTTAGAAATTAAACATTTAGCTTCTCAAGGAGTGAAAGAAATATATTTATTAGGACAAAATGTTAATGCTTATAAATATTTCGATAAAAAATATAAAAAATATTATACATTTACAAAATTATTAAAATTAATTGCAGAAATAAAAAATATAAAAAGAATTAGATTTACTACAAATCATCCAAAATATTTTTCTGATGAACTAATAAATATATATAAAACAATTCCTCAATTAGTAAATTTTATACATTTACCAGTGCAAAGTGGTTCTGATAAAATCTTATATCTTATGAAGAGACAATATAATATTGAAGAATATACAAGAATTATAAATAAATTAAGAAATGTTAGACCATTAATACAGATTAGTTCAGATTTTATTGTTGGTTTCCCTGGAGAAAATGAAGAAGATTTTAATAATACTATTTCTTTAATATTAGATTTAGATTTAGATATGAGTTTTAGTTTTATTTATTCATCTAGACCTGGAACTCCAGCTAGTAAAATGAAAGATAATATTAGTATTATAGATAAAAAAAAAAGGTTACATTTACTTCAATATTATATTAAACAACAAACTAAAAAATTTAGTTTAAAAATGATTAATACTATTCAGATAATTTTAGTTGAAGGTTTTTCTTTTCAAAATCATAAATATTTTGGTAAAACTGAAAATAATAGAATAGTTTTTTTTACAAATTCTAAAAATTATATTGGTAAATTTGTTAAAATAAAAATTATTGATTCTAATA
The DNA here is from genome assembly GCF_012569785.1 of Enterobacteriaceae endosymbiont of Donacia crassipes. Lineage (NCBI taxonomy): Bacteria > Pseudomonadati > Pseudomonadota > Gammaproteobacteria > Enterobacterales > Enterobacteriaceae > Enterobacteriaceae endosymbiont of Donacia crassipes. The sequence continues at coordinate 298,031 of NZ_CP046202.1, read as the reverse complement.
TATATTCTTTATATGGAAAATTTATATCTATATATGATGATATATAGTATGTAATTATCTATGATTTATGAAATTAAGTATTATTTTAAATTATTATAATTTCTGTAAAAATAATGATCAAATACCATATAAAAATGATATTTTATATTGGTTAAAAATAATATTTATGAAAACTAATATAAAAAAAATTGAAATTACAATTTCTATTGTAGAAATAGATTATATTCAAAAACTTAATAAAAAATATTTTCAAATTTCTAAACCTACAAATGTTTTATCTTTTTTAGATAAAAATAATTTTTTAAAAAAAACATTATTAGGAGAAATAATTTTATGTAAGGAAATTATTGAACATGAATCTTTTTTACAAAAAAAGTTATTAAATGCTCATTGGGCTCACATGATTATACATGCATGTTTACATTTGTTAAAATATGATCATAAAAATATTCAAGAAACATGTATAATGCAAATAAAAGAAATTAATATACTTAATTTACTTGGTTATAAAAACCCATATGAATTATTATAATTAATATAAAATATTTTTTTTATAATAAAATGTTTTTAAAATATATTCAGGAATTTTTTTGATATGAAAAAAAAATATTCTCCTAAAAAAATAGAATCTTATGTACAAAAAAAATGGCATTTAGAAAAAACTTTTAAAGTAACTGAAGATTATAATAAACCTAAATTTTATTGTCTTTCTATGTTGCCTTATCCATCAGGTAAATTACATATGGGACATGTGCGTAACTATACAATAGGAGATGTTATAGCAAGATATCAACGTATGCAAGGAAAAAATGTTTTACATCCAATTGGTTGGGATTCTTTTGGTTTGCCAGCTGAAATAGCAGCAAATGAAAATAATATTTCTCCTTATGTATGGACTAAAAATAATATTTTAGATATGAAAAAACAATTAAAATTATTAGGATTTAGTTTTGATTGGGATAGAGAAATAACAACATGTGATCCTAATTATTATCATTGGGAACAATGGTTTTTTTTAAAATTATACAAATTAGGTTTAGCATATAAAAAAAATGCTTTAGTTAATTGGTGTAATATAGATAAAACAATTTTAGCAAATGAACAAGTTATTAATAATTGTTGTTGGAGATGTAATAGTATTGTACAAAAAAAATTAGTTAAACAATGGTTTTTAAAAATTACTCATTATGCTGAAGAATTACTTAATGATTTAAAAAAATTAAACGGATGGCCTAAAAAAGTAAAAGATATGCAAAAACATTGGATTGGTAAAAAAGAAGGTATAGATCTTTTTTTTAAAATTGAAAATATTAATTATCAATTTAATGTTTTTATAGAAACAAAATATATTAATTATATTAATGACATCGTTTTTATTAAAATTTTATATAATCATCCTATATGTAAAAATTTTATAAATGATATAAATATTAAAAATTTTATTACAAAATGTTCATTTAATAATCTTATTAAAAATAATAAATTTTCATCTATTAAAATAATAGATTTTAACAGTAATCTATTTGCATATAATATTTTGATAAAAAAAAAAATACCAATAATTATTGTTAATTATTTAACAAATATTACAACAATTAATGCAATAGCTGGTATACCGGCATATAATGAAAAAGATTTAATATTTTCTAAAAAATATAATTTTCTTTTTTTTAAAATGAAAAAATTATTACATGTTTCAAAAAATACTAAAAATAATAATGAATTAATTCATAATTTAATTACAAATAAATTTGCATGTTATAAAAAACATTATCATTTACAAGATTGGAGTATTTCTAGACAACGTTTATGGGGTACACCTATACCTATTATTATACAAAATAATAAAAAAATTTTACCTTTTAAAGAAAATGATTTACCTTTAGTTTTTCCTAAAAAATTTTTTAATGAAAATATAAATGAAAATTATAATCAAAAAATTAAAAAAAATTTAAAATGGTTTTCTTATAATAACAAAGGTATAAAGGGACAAATAGAAACTGACACATTTGATACTTTTATTGAATCTTCATGGTATTATGCAAGATATACTTGCAATAATGAAAAAAAAAGTATGATAAATAAAAAAAAAGCTAAATATTGGTTACCTGTTGATCAATATATTGGAGGTATAGAACATGCTATAATGCATTTGATGTATTTTCGTTTTTTTCATAAATTAATGAGAGATATTGGTTTATTATATATTGATGAACCAGTCAAAAATTTATTATGTCAAGGAATGGTTTTATCTGATTCTTATTATTATATAGATAATAAAAAAAAATATCATTGGGTTAAATTAAAAAATGTTATTTTTGATAAAAAAAATAATATTTTTATTAACAAAAAAGGTAAAAAATTAGTTTATCATGGCATGATAAAAATGTCAAAATCTAAAAATAATGGTATTAATCCTCAAGATATAATTGAAAAATATGGAGCTGATACCTTACGTATGTTTATTATGTTTGCAGCACCTCCAACTATGAATTTAGAATGGAAAGAATCGGGAATAAAAGGAATGTATAGATTTTTAAATAAATTATGGAAATTTATTTATAAATATAATCAAAAATATAAAAATTATCTAAAAATTAAAAAAAATCAAGAATTAATTCAATATAATAAACAACAACTTATTATTCAAGATTGTATAAATAAAACTATTATTAATGTAACAAATAATTTTGAAAAAGATCAGTCTTTTAATACTGTAATATCTTCTATAATAATTTTATTTAAAAAAATTACAAAATATAAAATAGATAATAATCTTGATTATATTATTATTTTTGATGGATTATTAATCATATTAAAAATGTTATATCCTTTTGCACCTCATATTTGTTTTGTATTATGGAAATATATGGGGAAAAATAATGATATAGATCATCAATTATGGCCAGTTATTAAAAACATTAACACAAAAATAAAACAAAATTTTAATATTATTATACAAATTAATGGAAAAAAAAAATATATTCTTTCAATTCCAAAAAAATATCATAATCAAGATAATAATATAAAAAAATATATATTATCTTATGATAAAATTTCTAAATTTTTAATCAATATTAAAATAATAAAAACAATATATGTACCACATAAGGTTTTTAATATAGTAACAAAAAAATAACAAAATTTATTTACGAAAAATAAAAAATGAATCAGAAATTATTTAATAATTTTTACAAAAATATTTATAATAAAAAGTATTTTTGCTATATTATGGCAGGTAATGAATTTTTTTTTTTAAAAAAAAATTTAAATTTATTATTTAATAAATTACTAGATTTAAATTATATTAAAAATAATGTTATTATTATAGATAATAATACAATTTGGAGTAATATTTTTTTTAAATTTACTATAAATGATTTTTTTTGTAAAAAAAAAATAATACATTTACTTTTTTTAAATAAAGATATTTTTTTAAATTTTAAAAATTATGTTTTACATTTATTAAAATATATAGACATTAATAATATTCTTATTTTAGAAATTCATGATTATATTAATTCTAATATAGAAAAAGTAATAAAAAATATTATTAACAATAATGGTTTTTTTTTAAAAAATAATAGATTAAGTAATAATCAATTATTAAATTGGATTAATTTTCGTTTTAAAAAATTAAATTTATCTATAGATAAAAATATAATTTTTATGTTAAAAAATTCTTATTCAAAAAATTTAACTTTATTAAATCAATTAATTAATAATATTTCTATACAAAAAAAAAAAAATCATAATTATATAAATAATTTTATTTATAAATATTATTTTAATAATCTAATTTTATTAAAAGAAGAAAAATTTATTGATTTTATTTTATTAGGTGATTTAAAAAATAGTTTTCAACTAATAATACAAATGAAAAATAATAAACAAAATATTTTTCTAATTTTAAATAAATTACAAAAAAATATTTTTCTAATTCTAGAATTATATAGAAATTATCAAAAAAATTCTACCAATTTAATTTTTAAAAAATTTTTAATACCTATATCAAAACAAAAAATTTTTATAAAAATATTAAATAGAATAAATTCTCAAAAATTATATTTAATAATTAAATTATTGCTAGAAATTGAAATAAATCTTAAAAGTTTTATAATACAAGATTATACAGAAAAACATTTTTGGATAGATTTAGAAAAATTAATTTTATTAATGTCATAAAATATTTTTAATTATATAGGTATAAGTAATTATGAATGTAAATTATAATTTTTTACACAATAATACAATAAAATTAAAAATTCTCACAAAAAGAATTAAAATATTAATTAAAATATTTTCAATATTTATAGTTGTTATAATATATAATTTATATTATTTACAAATAAAATCTTATAAAAAATATAAATTACAAGCAGAACAAAACTATATCGGATTTTTTTTTTTAAAACCTAATAGGGGATTAATTTATGATAGAAATGGTATTATTTTAGCTAAAAATAAAAATTTTTATCAAATTACAATTAAATATAATAATCTAAAAGATTTTTGTAAAAATTTTATTATTTTTCAAAAAATACTAAAATTAGATGTTAATCAATGTGATGTTCTAAATTTTATAAAAAAACAAAAAAAAAATAATCCTTTTAAATTAATTAAATTAAAAATTGATTTAGATAATATACAAATATCAAAATTTTTAGTAAATAAATTTAGATTTTCTAATATATCATTAAAAATTTATCAAAAACGTTTTTATCCTCAAAGTGATATTTTTGCTCACGTAGTAGGTTATATCAATTTAATAGACCATAAAAAAAAAAATATTTTTAAAAATAAAAATTCTGTAAAAAATTATAATGATATTTCTGATAAAGGTATTAATGGTATTGAAAAATATTATGAAAATACATTATATGGCATCCCTGGTTATCAAAAAATTGCAGTAAATAATAAAGGTATATATTCATATGATATATGTAAAAAAAAAGCATATACAGGTAGTGATATTTATTTAACTATTGATTATTATTTACAAAACTATATTCACTCATTAATGAGTGATAAAAAAGGTGCTGTTATTATTAGTGATACAAGAAATGGAGAAATTTTAGCTATGGTATCAACTCCTAGTTTTGATCCTAATATTTTTATAAATAATTTTAAAAAAAATAATATAACTTTTTTATTAAAAAGTAATGATGATATTTTAATTAATAGAACTATTCAAGGAATTTATCCTCCTGCTTCTACTGTAAAACCATATATTGCTTTAATAGCATTAAAATTAAATTTAATAGATGAACATACAATTTTATTTGATCCTGGATGGTGGAAAATTCCTAAATTAAATACAATATATAAAGATTGGAAAAAATTTGGTCATGGATATTTAAATGTTACTAAAGCATTACAAGAATCATCTGATTCTTTTTTTTATAAATTAGCTTATAACATAGGAATTAATAAAATTCATAAATGGATGATAAAATTCGGTTATGGTAAATTAACAAACATTGATCTTTTTAATGAAAAAATAGGTAATATGCCTACTAAAGAATGGAAACTTAAAAATATACAAATACCTTGGTATATAGGAGATACTATTTCCGTAGGTATTGGACAAAGTTACTGGAATTCTACTCCTATACAAATACATAATTCACTAACTATATTAGTTAATAATGGTGTCAGTATACCCTTACATCTTTTAAAAAAGAAAAAATTAAATAAGATTTTTTCTTATTATTTACCACCAAAATATAAAAGAGTAATTAATTTACCAATAAAATATTGGAATATAATAAAAAAAGGAATGTATAATGTAGTCAATAAAAAAAATGGTACTATTTATAATTATTTTTCTACAGTAAAAAATTATCAAGTAGCAGCTAAAACAGGAACTGCACAAGTTTTTAATCTTAAAAAGAAAAAAAATTATAATATTAATACAATAGAAAAAAAATTAAGAGATCATAAACTTCTAATATCTTTTGCTCCATTTAATAATCCTAAAATTGCTATGACTATAATTATAGAAAATAGTGATAATAGCATCTCAGTTGGAGATATTTCAAGAAAAATTTGGGATTATATTTTTATACATAAAGAAAAATTTTTAAATTAAAACATAAAATTATACATTTTAATTATGAAAAAAAAAAATAATAATTCTTTTCTTCCTTCTATATTACATATAGATTTAATCTTATTAATATTAATAACATTTATTTTAATAATTAGTTTATTTATAACATGGAGTTCAACTGGTATATATCGTCACATTTTTATAAAACATAAATTAATACAAATTTTTATAGGTTTTATAACTATGTTTATAGCAGCACAAATTCCTCCAGATATTTACGAAAAATATTCTTTTTTATTTTATTGGTTTTGTATTATTTTATTAATTGCTGTAGAATTTGGTGGACATATTACAAAAGGTGCACAAAGATGGTTAAATATATATTTTATTAAATTTCAACCTTCTGAAATAGCAAAAATAGCTGTTCCTTTAGTAATTGCTCATATAATTAATAAAAATAAATATCCTATTCATATAAAAACATTTTTAAAAATTATAATTCTTATATTAATACCTACAATATTAGTAGCAAAACAACCAGATTTAGGTACTGCAATATTAATTAGTTTATCTGGTATTATTATTTTGTTTTTATCTGGATTATCTTGGAAAATAATTATAAACAGTACTATTATATTCATTATTTTTCTTCCTTTTGCATGGATATTTTTATTACATGATTATCAAAGAGAAAGAATGTTAATGTTATTAAAATCACATTATGATGTATTAGGAATAGGATATCATATTTTTCAATCAAAAACTGCAATTAGTTCTGGAGGTATATTTGGTAAAGGATGGTTACAAGGAACACAAACACAATTAAATTTTTTACCAGAAAAACATACTGATTTTGTATTTTCTGTATTAGCAGAAGAATTTGGTTTTGTAGGCGCATTATTAATTATTTCTTTATATTTATTGTTAATAGGAAGAAGTTTATATTTATCTTTTCAATGTTATCATTTTTTTAATAAATTAATAATTAGTGGAATAACATGTATGTTATTTTTATCTGTATTTATTAATATTAGTATGGTAAGTGGATTATTACCGATAGTAGGTATTCCTTTGCCATTACTTAGTTATGGAGGGACATCTCTAGTAGTTATTATGGCTAATTTTGGAATTATTATGTCTATGTATACTTATAGTAGTAAAATTTGAATAAAAATTTTTTTAATAAATTAAAAATAAGGATTATAAATATGAAAAAAATATTTAATTTTAGTCCTGGACCTGCTACTTTACCTTATGAAGTTTTAAAACAAGCACAAGATGAATTAATAAATTGGAATAATCTAAATTTTTCAGTTATGGAAATTAGTCATCGTAGTAATGATTTTATCAATTTACTACAAAATATTAAACAAGATTTACGTGAGTTAATTAATATTCCATCACAATATGATATATTATTTTGTCAAGGAGGAGCTAGAACACAATTTGCAGCAATACCTATGAATTTATTATTTTATAATGAAACAGCTGATTATGCAAATATTGGTCATTGGTCTTTGCAAGCAATAAAAGAAGCAAAAAAGTATTGTGTACCTAATATTATTAATCCAGTAAAAAAAAAAAATGGTATATTTTATATAAAAAAAATGGAAGATTGGATTCTAAATAAAAATTCAAAATATATACATTATTGTCCTAACGAAACTATAGAAGGTATTGCAATTAATCAAGAACCTACATTAGAAAATAAAATTATTATAGCAGATTTATCATCTTCAATTCTTGCAAAAGAAATAGATATAAAGAATTATGGATTAATATATGCTAGTACACAAAAAAATCTTGGTACATCTGGATTAACTTTGATAATTATAAGAAAAGATCTAATATTTAATAATCGTAAAAAACGCCAAGAAATACCTTCGGTATTAGATTACCAAATAATTTCTAAATACAATTCAATGTTTAATACACCTCCTACATTTTCGTTATACTTATCTGGATTAATTTTAAAATGGTTAAAAAAAATAGGTGGAATAAAATATATTAGTCAAATAAATAAACAAAAATCAACATTACTTTATTCTGCTATAGATAATAGTAATTTTTATATAAATAAAATAGAACCTTGTAACAGATCTATAACAAATATTACTTTTTACTTAAAAGATAAAAAAAAAGAAAAAATTTTTTTACAAAAAGCTCAAGAAAATGGATTATTTTATTTAAAAGGACATAAAGTTGTAGGAGGTATAAGAGCATCTATATATAATGCTATGCCTATAGAAGGCGTAAAAATATTAATAGATTTTATGAATGATTTTGAAAAAAATTATGTATAAATGTTATTATTGTTTTAAAATTTAATTAGTTAATATATTATGAAAAATATTTTAATTTTAAAACCAGTACATAAAATTCAAGGTTCTATAACTTTACCTGGATCAAAAAGCATTTCAAATAGAGTTTTATTATTATCTGCTATAGCAAAAGGAAATACTAAATTAGTAAATTTATTAAATAGTGATGATGTAAAATACATGTTAAAAACATTACAACGATTAGGAATTAGTTATAATTTATCAAATAATAAAACAAATTGTTTTATTATAGGTAATAATGGATATTTTAAACCTAAAAAAAAAATAAAATTATTTTTAGGAAATGCAGGAACTGTAATAAGACCATTAACAGCATTATTATCATTAAATAATCAATGTGATGTTATTTTAACAGGGGAACCTCGGATGAAAGAACGACCTATTAAACATCTTGTAGATACATTAAAAAGTGGTGGTGCTAAAATTAAATATATAGAAAAAAAATATTTTCCACCTATACATTTAAAAGGAGGTTTCCAAAATTATTATAATAATAATCTTATAATAGATGGTTCTATTTCTAGTCAATTTTTAACTTCTTTATTAATTATAAGCCCATTATTAAATAATAATACATTAATTAATGTAAAAGGTAATTTAGTATCAAAACCATATATAGATATAACTATTAAATTAATGAAAATTTTTGGTATTAATGTACAAAATAATAATTATAAACAATTTAAAATTATTGGCAAACAAACATATATTTCTCCAAAAAAATATATTATAGAAGGGGATGCATCTTCTGCATCATATTTTTTAGCAGCAGCTGCAATTAAAGGAGGTACTGTATTATTAAAAAATTTAAATAAAAAAAGTATTCAAGGAGATATAAAATATGTTAATATTTTAAAAAAAATGGGAGCCATAATATCTTATGGCCCTAATTATATTAGTTGTACAAAAAATACTTTAAAATCTATTAATATGGATTTAAATGATATTCCAGATGTAGCTATGACATTAGCTATAGTTGGTTTATTTGCTAAAGGAACTACAATTATTAAAAATATATATAATTGGCGAGTAAAAGAAACTGATCGTCTTATAGCAATGTCTAATGAATTAAAAAAAACTGGAGCTAATATTATTACAGGTAAAGATTTTATTATAATAAAACCTCCTAAATATATAAAAAAAACTGTTATTGAAACTTATAATGATCATCGTATAGCTATGTGTTTTTCATTATTATCATTATCAAATAATTCTGTAAGTATTATTAATCCTAATTGTACTTCTAAGACATATCCAAAATTTTTTACAGAATTTAAAAAAATTAGTATTTATCATTAAATATTAATTTAATAATTAAACAATTTAAAACATTAAAAATAATAATATATTATATATAGTTGCAGAAAAAAATTATTAATGTTATATACATATATATTATGTATATAATATTTAATTTTCTCATAAAAGGAATATATGAGTTTTCTAATAAATAATACTTAAATGATTTAAGTTTATATTTATTTTTATATATTTAAAAGTTACTAATATGAATGAATGTTTTGCTAAATTATTTGAAAAATCACTAAAAAATAAAATTATTAATTTAGGATCAATTATTCCCGGAATCGTTATTGCTATTGAAAAAGATATTGTTTTAGTAGATGCAGGATTAAAATCAGAATCTTATATTCCAATTACACAATTTAAAAATATAAAAGGTGAACTTGAAATAAAAATAGGAGATATTGTAGATGTATCATTAGATTCAATAGAAGATGGGTTTGGTGAAACCATTTTATCTAGAGAAAAAGCAAAAAGACATGAAGCATGGTTATTTTTAGAACAAGCTAATATAAATAAAAATAATATTAAAGGTATTATTAATGGCAAAGTTAAGGGAGGATTTACAGTAGATCTTAATAGTATTAGAGCTTTTTTACCAGGTTCTTTAATTGATATTAGACCAATTAGAGATACTTCTCATCTAGAAGGTAAAGAATTAGATTTTAAAGTTATAAAATTAGATAAAAAAAGAAATAATGTAGTTATATCTAGAAAAGCAGTAATAGAATCAGAAAATAGTGTTGAAAGAAATTTATTGCTTAATACTATATATGAAGGAATGAAAATAAATGGATTAGTAAAAAATCTTACTGATTATGGAGCATTTGTTGATTTAGGTGGTGTTGATGGACTTTTACATATTACAGATATGGCATGGAAAAGAGTAAAACATCCTAGTGAAATTGTAAATATTGGAGATAATATTAAAGTTAAAATATTAAAATTTGATAAAGAAAAAGTACGAGTATCATTAGGGTTAAAACAATTAGGAGAAGATCCATGGAAATCTATATCTAAACGTTATCCAGAAAATAGCAAATTAATAGGTCGTGTAACTAATTTAACAGATTATGGATGTTTTGTAGAAATTGAAGAAGGTATTGAAGGATTAGTACATGTATCTGAAATGGACTGGACAAATAAAAATGTACATCCTACAAAAATAGTATCTATTAATAATAAAGTTGAAGTTATGGTGTTAGATATTGATGAAGAAAGAAGAAGAATTTCTTTAGGAATTAAACAATGTACTATTAATCCTTGGTTAGAATTTGCTAAAAATTATAAAAAAGGTGACCATGTTAATGGTAAAATTAAATCAATTACAGATTTTGGAATTTTTATTGGTTTAAATGGAGGTATAGATGGTTTAGTACATTTGTCTGATTTATCATGGATAAATAATGGAGAAAATGAAATACATAAATATAAAAAAAATGAAAATATTACTGCTATACTTTTACAAGTAGATCCAGAAAGAGAAAGAATTTCTTTAGGAATTAAACAATTAATAGAAGATCCTTTAAATTATTATTTTATAGAGTATAAGAAAAATAATTTAGTTACAGGTACTATTATAAATATAGATAATAAAAATATTAAATTAAAATTTAATAATGGTATATTCGGTAATGTTAAATTAAATGAATATAAAAATTATAAAATTGAAAACATTATAAAATATTTTAAAATAGGGCAAAAATTAGAAGGTAAAATCAATAATATTGATCGTAAAACTAGAATAGTTAATGTAATTATTAATATTAAATTAATAGAAAATAAAATCATAAAAAAAAATAATAATAATTTTTCTAATATTATGACAGAAGCTTTTAAAGCAGCAAAAAAATGTGAATAACTAATATGAAATATAAAATTATTCCTGTTACAAATTTTTATCAAAATTGTTATTTAATATGGTGTAAAAAAACATTTAATGCAGCACTTATTGATCCTGGAGGAGAATATAAAAAAATTTTAAATGTATTAAAAAAATATAAATTAAAAATAAAAAAAATTTTGATTACTCATTGCCATTTAGATCATATTGGTGCAGCTTATATTTTATCTAAAATATTAAATATACCTATTTTAGGTCCTCATAAAAATGATATTTTTTGGTTAAAAAATATAAAATTACAAAATAAACTTTTTAATCTTCCACATTGTATATTTATAAATAATATATGGTTAAAAAATAAACAAAATATTTTTATAGGTAAAATTAATTTTCAAGTATATCATTGTCCTGGTCATACTCCAGGTCATATAATTTTTTTTAATAAATCTAATAAAATTATGATTTCAGGTGATATTATTTTTAAAAATAGCGTGGGTAGAACAGATTTACCAAAAAGTAATTTTTATGTTTTAAAAAATTCTATAAAAAAGATGACGTTTTTATTAAAAAATAAAAAAGATATTATTATATTACCAGGTCATGGAGAAAAAACTTCTTTTTATAGAGAAATAAAAAATAATATGTATTTAAAATAAACTAATTAACTAACTATCTCTATGAATTTATTTTTTATAAAATTAAATTATTAAATTTAAGAAATAGCTAGTATTATTATAAATAAAAATATTTTAATTAAAATTTATAAATTAAACCAATTCCAAATAAATTATGATGAAAAATATGATTTGTATTTATATATCTATTATTTTTACTTAATAAATTAATACGATAACTTATATAAGCAGATAAATTTTTACTAAATTTATATATTGTATCAATAGATACATATTTAACAAAATTTACATTTCCTCCATCAAAATGTCTTCCCATAGGTATGTTATTTCCTTCTGATTGGACATAAGAAACGATAGTTTTTAATTCATTACTAAATTTATACTGACCAATAACTTCTAAATTTCTAATTTTATTAGCAAATAAATATTCATAATCAGCTAAATATATTAATGAATTCTGTGCTTCACTAAATACAGCAGCTAGATAAATATTATTTTTTTCATATTTAACTCCAATAGAAAAAGCTTTTATTGCATTACTTTTTTTATCATTTTCTTGTTCATGATTAATATTTTTTTCTTTTACAAAAATAATTTTATTAATTATATTACTTTTATTGTTTATTTTTAAAGCATTAAAATATGCACCTATAAAACTTATTCCAGAATCACCTAATTTATATTTAATAGAAGTTCCCCATCCTTGTCTATTTTTTTCTTTATCTATGAAAAGATTTTTTTCTAAGTTTTTATCATCATTATAATCATTATTTTCTTTGAAAAAAGATAATCCTTTATATTGTAAAGTAAAATCTAATCCTTTAATTAAATTAAAAAAATTTTTATTTCTATATGTTATAAGATTATTTGTTCTTCCAAACATAAATTTATCATTATTATTGTACATAAAATCATCTGTAAAAAATAAACTTTTTTTTGCATAAGAGGTTGCATCATATAATATTCCATAATTTCTTCCAAAATCTATAGAATTATTACCATTATTAAAACTTAAACCAATTAATCCTAATCGTATTGATGGAAAAACATTATTATCTATTTCTTTTTGATTTATTGGTAAACTATACTCAAATTGAGTATAACCGTAAATATTATTAAATATATTTGTTATTCCTTTGAATCCTAAAATAACATTTGATATAGTATTTTGATATTTTTTTAAAATATTTGCATTGTTATTAGCATAAGTTTTAGTAATTTCTAAAGATCCATATAAATCCATTTTTTGTCCATTTTTATTATAAATTTCGTTAGCATGAACAATACTAATTGAAAATAATAAAGGTATTAAAATTTTAAATATATTACATCTCATAATTTTTTATCCTTATTAATAATAATCATTTATTTTAAATTCAGTTAGTAATAAAATTTATAAAAAATTATCTTATATTTTATTAAAAATTTTAAAATTTTGCATTATATGGAGTTCTTGGAAATGGAATAACATCTTTTATATTATGTAAACCAGTCATATAAGATAATAATCTTTCAAAACCTAAACCAAATCCAGAATGAGGTACTGTGCCATATTTTCTCAAATCACGATACCACCAATAATAATCTTTATTTAATTTTAATTCTTTTAATCTTTTATCTAAAAAATGTATTCTACTTTCTCTTTGAGACCCCCCTATAACTTCACCTATGTCAGGTAATAATATATCCATAGATGCTACTGTTTTATTATCATTATTTAAATACATATAAAATGCTTTAATATTTTTAGGATAATTAAATATTATTACTGAATTATTAAAATATTTATTAGTTAAATATTTTTCATGTTCTAAAGAGAGATCATCACCCCATTTTATAAAATGAGAAAATTTTTCTTTACAATTTTTTAAAATTGCGATAGCTTCAGTATATTCGATTATATCAAATTTATTTAATAAAATTTTTTCAATTTTATTAAATAAACTTTTTTCTATTTTAGAAGACAATAAAATAATTTCATTTTCATGAGAATTAAGAAAATATTCAAAAATTTTTTTTAACATTTTTTCTGCAAACTTCATAAGAGATTTTAAACTAGTAAATGCTATTTCTAGTTCTAACATCCAAAATTCAGCTAAATGACGTTTAGTATTTGAATTTTCAGCTCTAAAAGTGGGTCCAAATGTATAAACTTTAGACATAGAGCAAGCATAAGCTTCTAAATTTAATTGTCCAGAAACAGTTAAAAAAGATTCTTTACCAAAAAAATCTTTTTTAAAAACATTTATATTTTTTTTGTATTTAAAATTTTTTAAATCTAAAATAGAAACTCTAAACATTTTACCTGATCCTTCAGTATCTAAAGTTGTAATTAATGGAGTACTAATCCAAAAAAAATTTTTTTTATGTAAAAAATTATGTATAAATAATGCTATATTATGTCTAATTCTTGTTATACAACTAATTATTGTTGTTCTAGAGCGCAAATGAGATACTTCTCTTAAATATTTTAAACTATGTTTTTTAGGAGAAATAGGATACTTTCCTGGATTTTTAACCCAACCTAAAATTTCTATTTTTGTAGCATATATTTCATAATTTTGTATATTTTTAAGTGAAATTTTTAATTGTCCTGTAACACTTAAAGAACATCCACTAGTAATAAATAAAATTTCATTTTTATAATTATTTAATGTATTTTTAGCAATAATTTGTATATCATTTACACATGACCCATCATATAAATTAATAAAAGAAATACCTAATTTAGAATGTCTTCTGTTGCGAACCCATCCTCCTATAGATATTATATTGTTAACCTTAATTTTTCCAGTTATTAAGTTTGATATACTAGAAATTAAACACATTATTATTTTCTCTTTACTTATTTTTATAAAAATTATTTTAAATATTAAAATATTTATTTAATATATTTTAATTTATAAAGATTAGAATTTCAATTATTTTTATTTAAATATAAAATATTTAATTTATTTATTTTTATATGAATATTTAATATTTTATAATTTTTTTTTGAAAATAAAAATTTTTTACAAAAAATTAAATAACAACGAAAATTTGTTTTTATTTTTAAATTATTTATTAATTAAATTAATATTTATTTTAAATAAATTATGTAATTTTATAAAAAATTATTTTAATTTTCATTTTTAAAATTATTATTAATTTTATTTACTACTTCAATACCTAAATTTTTGAAATTTTTAATTTGAGATATTATATTTCCCTTACCTATAAATAATTTTTTAATAGCTGAATTATAACTTATTTGTAATTTATCTAAATTTTTTTCTAAAACATACATATCATCTACAAATAATCTAATTTTATTATATAATTTTGTTGCTTTGTCAACAATTAATAAAGAATTTTTATTTTGTTTTTCTAAACGCCATAAATTTTCTATAGTTCTTAAAGAAATCATTAAAGTAGTAGGGCTAACTAACATAATATTTAATTTTAAAGCTTCATATAATAAAGATGGTTTATAATTTATAGCTAGTGATAATGCAGATTCAATAGGAATAAACATTATAATATAATCTAAGGTTTTTAAATTAGATAAATATTGATATTGTTTATTACTTAATAATTTTAAATGATTACGAATAGCTATGATATGATCACTTAATGCTTTTTTTTGTTTTATTTTATTATTGGTATTGAAATAACGTTCATATGCTATTAAAGTCATTTTAGAATCTATAATAATTTTTTTATTATAAGGTAGATTAATTATTACATCTGGTTGTATTTTTTCTGTATTGTTTAATTTAATTTTTTTTTGTACTTCATATTCATATCCATTTCTTAATCCAGAAGATTCTAAAATTTTCTTTAATACTAATTCCCCCCAAATTCCTTGAATTTTATTATTTCCTTTTAAGGCATTTGTTAAATTAATAGCTTCATTTGAAATATTTATGTTTAATTTTTGTAAATTTTTGATTTCATAAGTTAATATATTTCTTTCTAAAGATTCTTGATGTAAATTTTTTTGTAACTGATTTTGTAATGATTCTAATTTTTGATTTAAAGGATAAATAATATTTTTTAAACTTTGATTATTATATTGATTAATTCTATTTTCACTTTTTTCTAAAATTTCATTAGCTAAATTTTTAAATTCTATATTTAAATAATTATTATTTTTAATAATTATTTTTTCTTTTTTTTGAAAAAAAATGATATTATCATCTAACTTAACTTCTAATTCTTTAATTTTAATTTTTAAATTTAAAATTATTTCTAATTTATTTAAAATTATTTTATTTAAGTTTTTATTTTCAATTTTTAATTTTTGTAAAAATTCTATTTGTTCAATTTTTTTTATTAATTCAAATTCTAATTTTTTATTTTTTTTTATGATTTTGCCTAAATATTTTTTTTTTTTTTTTTGATTTTTTTTATATAAAAAAAATATTATTATAAATAAAAATAATATTAAAAAAAATATATAATTTTGATAAAAAAACATTTTTAATTATTAACTCCTGAAATAAAATTTCTATTTAATTTTTAAAAATTAATATTAATCTTTTAAAGAAAAAATATATTTTAATTGACTTTTATTTATAAATATGAATTAATTAAAATATATTTAATATAATTTATATACAGGCTTGTAGCTCAGACGGTTAGAGCACACCCCTGATAAGGGTGAGGTCAGTGGTTCAAATCCACTCAAGCCTATTATAATAAAATTATAGGGGCTATAGCTCAGATGGTAGAGCATCTGCTTTGCACGCAGAGGGTCAGCGGTTCGATCCCGCTTAGCTCCATAAAATATACAAAACTAAGATTTATTTAAAAATAGAAAATTAATCATTTCTTTTTTTAAAAAAGAAAAATGTTTTTTATTTGTCATATTTAATTTTTTTTCATTAATAATTTTAGTTTGATGTATTATCCATTTTTTCCAAGCATGTTTTGAAATATTATAATATATAATATCTCCTATATTACCTGGATATACTTTTTTATTTAATTGTTCTAATTTGTTTTTAAAATAAATACAAAATATTTTTTTTGTCATAAATTTTTCTTTACATTTTTAATGTTATTATATAATAATAAATTAATTAATAACTAATACCTATATAAATTATATGGATTTTTATATTAAAAGTTTTAATTGTCGTTTTAGAAAATTAAAAAAATCTAAACAAATATTTTTTGATGAATATTTTCATTTTTTTAATATTAATTATAAAAATAAATTAATAAATTTTAATAAAATATTTAATAATAAATTACCAATAATAATCGATATTGGTTTTGGTATGGATGATAATATTATTAATATTGTTATGAATAATATTCAATATAATTTTATTGGTATAGAAGTATATCTACCAGGAATTGTTAAATGTTTAAAAAAAATTATTCAATATAAAATTAAAAATTTAAAATTAATTTATTATGATGTTTTTTTTGTATTAAAAAATATGATACCAAATTATTCAATTAAAATAATTCAATTATATTTTCCTGACCCATGGCCGAAAATTAAACATCAAAAAAGAAGATTATTAAAAATAGATTTTATAAAAATAATTTATTCTAAATTAATCAATAATGGTATATTATACGTAATTACTGATTGTAATAATTATAAAAAAAGTATTATTTCTAATATAGAAAATTTAAATAAAAGTTATTTTTCTTTTAAAAAATCTAATTGTTATAAACATATATATGAAAATTTTAATTTATTATCATTAAATACTAATTTTTTAAATAAAGCAATAGAAAAAAAAAAAAATATTTATTATATAGAATATAAAAAATTAAATTATTTAAATAAATATTTCTAATAAATCATTTAAATATAAATGACCTTTGTTTGTTATATACCAAAAATTGGTATATTCTTTTAAATAACCTAATTTTAATGCTTTATCAATTAAAGATATAATATCTGTCATTTTTATACCTGTTAATTCAACAAATTCTTTTTTGTAAATTTTGTTATATAATCTAAAACGATTTAAAAAAAATTCAAATATTTTATCTTTATATAAAAGTGTGTGTATAGAAGTAATAAAATGTCCATTTATATATTGTTTAATATTATTATTTTTAATAATTCTAATAATTTTATTATTAAATAAAGTAATTTTACTATGTGCGTTACAGCCAATACCTAAATAATTACCAAAATACCAATAATTTAAATTATGTTTACATTTATATTTATAATTTTTTACAAAAGATGAAATTTCATATTGAAAATATTTATTTCGAGAAAAAAATTTTTTACCTTGTAAAAATATTTTCCATAAAACATCATCATTTAATAAATTTTTTGGTTTATATTTTTCAAAAATAGTATTTTTTTCAATAGTAAGTTGATACCATGAAATATGGTTAGGTTTAAAAGAAATAGCTTTACATAAATCTTGATACGAATCATTCAATGATTGTCCTGGTAAGCCATACATTATATCTATATTAAAATTAGAAATATTATTTTTTTTTAAAATATTAATAGCATTAATAGCTTCTTCTGAAGAATGTAATCTACCTAAATTTTTTAAATTTTTGTTATTAAAACTTTGAACTCCAATAGAAAAACGATTAATACCACTATCTATATAATTTATAATTTTATTTTCAGAAATAGAATTTGGATTTATTTCAATAGTAATTTCAGTTAATTTAGATATATAAACTTTTTTTTTTATTTCTTTTAAAAGAAAAGATATATATTTTTCATGTATTAAACTAGGTGTTCCTCCACCAAAAAAAATACTTTGAATATAAATTTTTTTTTTAAAAAAAGATAAAGTTTTTTCTAAATCTAATAATAAACAATTAATATATTGAAATTGTATTTTTTTATTTTTTTTTATTAAAATCTTAGAAAAAAAATCACAATAAGGACATTTTTTTAAACACCAAGGAATATGAATATATAAACTATAATATTTATTAAAATTTATCATATTTTTAAATTAAAAACCAAAATTGGGGAAATAAATCCATTAATAAATTATTTAATAAATATAAAATTATATTTATAATAAATAAAAAAACATTTAAATAATAAATATTAGGACATATTATTTTTATGAATAAATAAATTTGATTTATAAATATTTCTAAAATTTCGTTAAGATTTAAAAATCTTAAATTAATACAATTTAATATTAAATATATAGTAATTATATAGAATAATAAAGATCCAGTAACTTTAAGTAAAGTTAATAAACTAATAAGTATATAGATAATTATATTATAATTAAATAAATTTCCATGTTGTATTAATATTAATATTGGATATTTAAAAAATAAAAAAAAAGAAATAATTATTATAGTTAGTATTTTATTATTATTTTTTATAGGCAAAAATTTTTTAATATATTTTAAAAATATATCTGTAAATATTATAATAAATCTTATAAAAGTATTAAAATAATTATTTATAGAATAATAAATCCATAATCTTAATAAAAAAAATAATATTATGAATTCTATTAAATGTTTACATAAACATATAATTTTAACCATAAAAAAACTCCGAAATACATAAAGTATATTTATAAATAAATTTAATTTAATTAAAATTCTTATTTATTATTCTCAAACCAACTTTGTAAAATAATTGATGCTGATAAAGAATTTATATCACTTTTTTGTAATTTTTTCCAACCCCCTATAGAAAATAAAATACATTTAGCTTCAACTGTACTTAATCTTTCATCGTGGAATTCAATATTATTAATATTAAATTTTTTTTTTATATGAAAAGCAAATTTTTTAACTAATATGGTAGTATATTGTTGACTACCATCCATTTGTAATGGCAATCCAATTATAATTTTTTCTGGTTTCCATTGATTAAATAAATTACTAAATTTAAGCCAATTAATAGCTCCAGATCTTTTGTTTTTAATTACTTTTAATGTATGTGCTATACGTATAAAACTTTGACCTACTGCAACACCTATATTTTTAGTTCCATAATCAAAAGCTAATAATGTCATGTTATTAATTCTTTTTATTTATTAAGTATATAAATTTTATAAACAATATTATATTGTATAATTATTAAATTTTAAATCATATTTAAATAAAATTTTATTTTAAATAGTTTTTTTTGTTTTATAAATGAAAAATATTGCTTTATTTATACTTTATAAGTCATAATAATATAATTATTTTTTTAATAAATCATAATAGGTTCTCTCAATATATATATTTTTATAGAGAGTTATTTTAATTTTTAAAATAGGAGATTCTGGTCTAATGCAGAACCAAAGGATCCGTATTCGTCTTAAAGCTTTTGATCATCGTTTAATTGATCAATCAACAGCAGAAATTGTTGAAACTGCTAAGCGTACTGGTGCTCAAGTTCGTGGTCCTATACCTTTACCTACTCGTAAAGAAAAATTTACAATATTGATTTCTCCTCATGTAGATAAAGATGCTAGAGATCAATATGAAATTCGTACTCATAAACGTTTAGTCGATATTATAGAACCCACAGAAAAAACTGTAGATGCATTAATGAGATTAGATTTAGCAGCTGGAGTTGATGTACAAATTAGTTTAGGTTAATAAAATATTATTAAAACTATAATAGTGGAGTATATAATATATGATTGGATTAATGGGTAAAAAAATGGGAATGACTAGAATCTTTACTAAAGAAGGTACATCTATTCCAATAACTGTTATACAGTTTGAAAAAATACGTATAACTCAAATTAAAACTGTTCTAAATGATGGATATAATGCTATTCAAATGACTACAGGTTTTAAAAAAACTAGTCATATTAATAAACCTGAAAAAGGACATTTTTTAAAAGCAAAAACTGAAGCTGGTTCTATTTTATGGGAATATCGTATTCAAAATACGAATATAAATAAATTTTACGTAGGTCAAAAAATAAATATTGATATTTTTAAACAAATAGTTAAAGTAGATGTGACTGGCATATCAAAAGGAAAAGGATTTTCAGGTACTGTAAAAAGATGGAATTTTAAAACACAAGATTCTAGTCATGGAAATTCTCTTTCACATAGAGTTCCTGGATCGATAGGTCAAAATCAAACTCCAGGTAAAATATTTAAAGGAAAAAAAATGGCTGGGCAACTAGGTAATAAAAAAATTACTATACAAAATCTACATATTATAAAATTAGATTTTATTAAAAATTTATTACTTATAAAAGGTGCTGTACCTGGTTATACAGGTAGTAATGTAATTGTAAAACCAGCAATAAAGAATTTGACTAAATAATAAAATATATTAATTTCAGGATTAAAATGGAAATTATAACAGAAGATACAAAAGATACAGTTATAGTTTCAAATATTATTTTTAATAGGAATTATAACAAAACATTAATACATCAAGTTGTAGAATCTTATAGAACAATTGGAAGACAAGGTACTAAATCACAAAAAACAAAAGGAGAAGTTAAAGGATCTAATAAAAAACCATGGAAACAAAAAGGCACAGGTAAAGCTAGAGCAGGATCTGTAAAAAGTCCTATTTGGCGTTCTGGAGGTGTAACTTTTGCTGCAAAAAATAAGATTTATAATAAAAAAATTAATAAAAAAATGTTTCGTAATGCATTAAAAAGTATTTTTTCAAAATTAATTCAAGAAAATAGAATTATTTTAGTAAAAGATTTCATTATTAAAGAACCAAAAACTAAAATTTTAGTTACAAAATTAAAAAAATATTTATCAAAAAAAATAATGATTATTACAACATTAATTAATCAAAATTTATTTTTAGCATCTCGGAATTTATATAATATTAAAATTACAAATTCAATTAATATAAATCCTATTGATTTAATTAATTCTCATAAAATAATTATAACTGTTAATGCTATTAAACATATAGAAGAGATATTAAAATGAATTTAAAAGAATCTGATTTTAAAATCATTAAAGGTCCACATGTATCTGAAAAAGCTTCTTTTATTGCAGAAAAAACAAACACAATAATTATTAAAGTTTTAAAAAAAGCGAATAAAATAGATATTAAAAAAGTAATACAAAAAATGTTTAACATAAAAATAAAAAATATTAATACTTTAATTGTTAAAGGAAAAATTAAAAAAAATAAAAAATATACATTTAAAAAAAAAAATTGGAAAAAAGCATATATAATGTTAGAAAAAAATCAAAAAATTGATTTTAATATAAATAAAAATTTCTAAGGATTAAATTTATAAAAATGATAGTTAAAAAGTATAAACCTACATCTCCTGGTAGACGACATATGGTTAAAATAGTGAATAATCTTTTATATAAAGGAAAACCATTTTATCCTAAATTAGAAAAAAAACATAAATCAGGTGGAAGAAATAATAATGGTAGGATTACAACTCGTCATATTGGTGGGGGACATAAAAAATTATATCGTATTATAGATTTTAAAAGAAATAAAGATAACATCCCAGCTATAGTAGAACGTATAGAATACGATCCAAATCGTTCTGCTAATATTGCTTTAATCAAATATAAAGATGGAGTAAGAACATATATTTTATCTCCAAAAAATTTAAAAATTGGTGATATGGTAGAATCAGGAAAAAATGTTAATATTAAAATTGGTAATACTTTACCTATAAAAAATATCCCAGTTGGAACTTTTTTACATAATGTAGAAATAAAACCGGGAAAAGGTGGACAAATAGCTAGAGCAGCTGGTACATATGTACAATTAATAGCAAAAGAAATATCTTATATAACTTTAAGATTAAAATCTGGAGAAATTCGTAAAATTAAATCTGATTGTCGAGCTACATTAGGAGAAATTGGTAATAATGAACATATGTTAAAATCATTTGGTAAAGCTGGAGCAAAACGTTGGAAAGGAATAAGACCTACAGTTAGAGGAACAGCAATGAATCCTATAGATCATCCTCATGGGGGAGGTGAAGGTAAAAATTTTGGTAAACATCCTGTTACCCCTTGGGGTATTAAAACAAAAGGGAAAAAAACAAGAAAAAATAAAAGAACAAATAAATATATTATAAAACATCGTAATGTTTAATATAAAAAAGGTAATAAAAAATGTCTCGTTCATTAAAAAAAGGTCCTTTTATAGATCAACATTTATTTAAAAAAATTGAAAAAGCAATTTTAAATAAAGATAAAAAACCATTAAAGACATGGTCTAGACGTTCTACTATTTTCCCAAATATGATTGGATTAACTATAGCTGTACATAATGGTCGTCAACATATTCCAATATATATTACTAATGAAATGGTTGGTCATAAATTAGGTGAATTTTCACCAACACGTACATATAGAGGACATACAGCTGATAAAAAAATAAAAAAAACTTTAAAAAAATAAAATATTTTGTTCATAAAATGAGTAAAAAAAATGGAAATTTTATCAAAATATAAATATGCTCCTTCTTCTGCACAAAAATTAAGACTTATAGCTAATATTATTAGGGGAAAAAAAATATCTAAAGTTTTAGATATTTTAAATTTTTCAAATAAAAAATCTGCTATTTTAATAAAAAAAACATTAAATTCAGCTATATCTAATGCTGAACATAATTATGGTTTAGATATAGATAATTTATCTATAAAAAAAATCTATATAGATATAGGTACAAATATGAAACGTATTATGCCTAGAGCTAAAGGTCGATCAGATAGAATTTTAAAATATACGAGTCATATTACTATTGTTTTAACAGATAATCTATAATCGAGGAAAATATAAATGGGTCAAAAAACACATCCTATTGGTTTAAGATTAGGAATAACAAAGATATGGAATTCTATTTGGTTTGCTAATAAAAAAGATTATGCTAATTATTTATACAGTGATTTTCAAGTAAGAAAATTTTTAAAAAAAAAATTAGTAAAAGCGTCTGTTTCTAAAATCATAATAGAAAGACCTTCTAAAAGCATTAGAGTTAACATCCATACAGCACGTCCTGGAATAGTTATAGGAAAAAAAGGTGAAGATGTAGAAAAACTTAGAAAAATAATATCTAAAATTACAAAAGTACCTGCACAAGTAAATATAACAGAAATTAGAAAACCAGAATTAGAAGCAAAATTAGTAGCTGATATTATATCTACACAATTAGAAAAAAGAATTATGTTTCGAAGAGTAATTAAAAGAGCAGTGCAAAATTCTATGAGATTAGGAGCTAAAGGTGTAAAAGTTGAAGTTAGTGGTCGTTTAGGAGGGACAGAAATTGCACGTACAGAATGGTATAGAGAAGGTAGAGTACCATTACATACTTTAAGAGCAGATATTGATTTTAGTTTATCAGAAGCACATACTACTTATGGTATAATAGGAATAAAAGTTTGGATTTTTAAAGGAGAAATATTAAAAAATACTTTTAAAAAAAAAATAACTTTTACAAAAAATATTACACATCATTCATATAAAATGAAAAAAAATAAAGGACGCAAATAAAAGGAGATTAATATAATGTTACAACCAAAACGTACTAAATTTAGGAAAATGCAAAAAGGAAGAAATCGGGGAGTTATAATAGGTATGAATATTCATTTTGGTATTTATGCTTTAAAAGCTATAAAAAGAGGAAGAATTACTTCTAAACAAATAGAATCAGCAAGAAGAGCTATTAGTCATTCTATGAAAAGACAAGGAAAAATATGGATTAGAATTTTCCCAGATAAACCTATAACTAAAAAACCTTTAGAAGTTAGAATGGGCAAAGGAAAAGGAAATGTTGAATATTGGGTAGCTTTAATTCAACCAGGAAGAATTTTATATGAAATTGATGGAGTTTCAGAAGAAATTGCTCGTAAATCTTTAAAATTAGGTGCAGCAAAATTATCTGTTCAAACAATTTTTTTAAAAAAATAAAATGTATATTATATGAAAATAAGTGATTTTTTAAAACAAAAAAATAAAGAATTAGAAAATGAATTATTAAGTTTGTCTAGAGAACAATTTAACTTAAAAATTCAATTAGCATCCAAAAATTTAAAACATACTCATTTATTAAAAAAATCAAGAAAAAATATTGCAAGAATAAAAACAATTTTATTACAAAGAAAAAAAAAAGGATTGTAAATTTATGCAAAAAAAAATAAAAACTTTAAAAGGTAAAGTTATAAGTAATAAAATGCAAAAATCTATTGTTGTCCATATTAATAGATTAATAAAACATCCTATATATGGTAAGTATATTAATCGTACTACAAAATTACATGTACATGATGAAAAAAATATATGTAATATTGGAGATTTAATTGAAATTAAGGAATCTCGTCCGTTATCTAAAACCAAGTCTTGGATTTTAGTTAAAATTGTAAAAAAATCAATAATTTAATTATACATTCTATTTAAAATAAATTTTATAAAAATTAAACATAATATATATTATATTATAATAATTTTATGAAATTATTTACTCTAAAAAAGAGATAAAAATATATGATACAAGAACATACAATATTAAATATTGCAGATAATTCTGGTGCTAAAAATGTTATGTGTATTAAAGTATTAGGTGGGTCACGACGTCGTTATGCTAATATTGGAGATATCATTAAAGTTACTGTAAAAGATGCAATTCCTAGAGGAAAAGTAAAAAAGGGTGATGTATTAAAAGCTATAATTGTTAGAACTAAAAAAGGAATAAGACGTTTTGACGGTTCAATAATACGTTTTGATCATAATTCATGTGTATTATTAAATAATACTAATGAACAATTAATTGGTACAAGAATTTTTGGTCCTATTACTAGAGAATTAAGAAATGAAAAATTTATGAAAATTATTTCATTAGCTCCTGAAGTTATTTAAATTAATGAGATTTAAATATATGAAAAATAAATTACATTGTAATGATGAAGTAATCATTTTAACAGGCAAAGATAAAGGGAAAAAAGGTTTAATTAAATATTTTGTAAAAAAAGAATTTGTAGTAGTAAAAGGTATAAATATAATAAAAAAACATAGTAAACCTAATCCTACAATATCACATTCAGGAGGAATTATAGAAAAAGAAGCTGCAATTCATATTTCTAATATAGCTATTTTTAATATTGAAACAAATAAAGCAGATAAAATAAGGATTAAATATGAAAAAGGAATCAAAAAAAGATTTTTTAAATCTAACAATAAAAATTTAAAATAAATTAAAGATATATTAAATGTTAAAATTATATAATTTATACAAAAAACAAATAATCAGAAAATTAATGTTAAAATTCAAATACACTTCTATTATGCAAGTCCCTTGTATAAAAAAAATTACTTTAAATATGGGTGTAGGAAAAGTACTTCTTGATAAAAAATATTTAGATAATGCTGTTAATGATTTAACACTTATTAGTGGACAAAAGCCTATAATAACTAAATCACGTAAATCTATAGCTAGTTTTAAAATAAGAAAAGGATATCCTATTGGATGTAAAGTTACTTTAAGAAAAAAAAAAATGTGGAATTTTTTTGATCGTTTATTATTAATAGTACTTCCAAGAATTAGAGATTTTAGAGGTTTATCTAAAAAATCTTTTGATAAAAATGGTAATTATAATATTGGTATAAAAGAACAGATAATTTTTCCAGAAATCAATTTTGACAAAATAGATCATATTAGAGGGTTAAATATTACAATAACTACTAATAAAATTTCAAATAAAGAAAGTTATGCATTATTTAATGCATTTAATTTTCCATTTAAATAAAAATTAAGGATTTTAATATGACAAAAGAATCTATTAAAGCACGTGAATTAAAACGTATCAAATTAGGAAAAAAATTTTTTTTAAAAAGAAAAAAATTAAAAAAAATTATTTCTGATATAAATACATCTAATAAATCTCGTTTAAATGCTATTTTTAAATTACAATCTCTTCCTAGAGATTCTAGTTTAACAAGACAAAGGAATAGATGCAAACTCACTGGTCGTCCACATGCATTTTTAAGAAAATTTGGATTAAGTAGAATTAAACTAAGAGAAGCTGCAATGAAAGGAGATATTCCAGGATTAAAAAAATCTAGTTGGTAATTTTTATTATAAACAAATAATAAGGATAATATTAATATGAGTATACAAAATCCAATTGCAGATATGTTTACACGTATACGTAATGGACAGTTATCACATAAATCTAAAATTATTATGCAATATTCAAAATTTAAAAATTCTATTGCTAAAATTCTAAAAATAGAAGGATATATAAAAAATTTTAATATCATTAAAAATGATAATAATTTATTAGAAATTCATTTAAAATATTTCAAAGGAAAAGGTGTAATAGAAAAAATACATTGCATTAGTCGTCCAGGATTAAGAATTTATAAAAAAAAAAAATTTTTACCTAAAGTAATAGCTGGTTTAGGTATTGCGATTATTTCAACATCTAAAGGATTAATGACTGATTATTATGCAAGAAATTATGGATTAGGTGGAGAAATTATATGTTATGTGTCTTAAAAAGGTACATTAATAATGTCTAGAATAGCAAAAAAATTAATTATTATTCCAGATAATATAAAAGTTATTGTTAATGAACAAACAATAAGTATATTAAATAATAATAAAATATTAAAAAATACATTTAATAAAAATGTTAATATTATTTTGAATAATAATAAAATATTATTTGAACCAAAAATAAAATGTAAAAATGGATGGGCACAAGCAGGAACAGTTCGTTCATTAGTAAATTCAATGATTATTGGAATTACAAAAGGGTTTCAAAAAAAATTAATATTATTTGGAGTAGGTTATAAATTTTCTATTGAAAATAATATATTACATTTAATGATAGGTTTTTCACATACAATATTATATACCATACCTGATGGTATTGTTGGAAAATGTTTAAATCAAAATGAAATTATCTTAAAAGGAATAGATAAACAATTATTAGGCCAAGTAGCAGCAAAAATAAGATCCTATCGTCCTCCTGAACCATATAAAGGTAAAGGTATTCGTTATAGTTATGAAATAATAAAAATAAAAGAGATTAAAAAAAAATAATAGTTAAAATAAGGTTTTTAAAATATAATTATGAATATAAAAAAAATTGCTCGAATACGTAGAGCTACTAAATTTCGTAAAAATTTACAAAAATTTAAACATATACGTTTATCAATACATCGTACTTCACGACATATATATGCACAAATAATTTCTAGAGATAATAAAGTTTTAATAACAGCTTCAACATTAGAAAATAAGATAAAAAAAAAATTAACGTATACTGGAAATATTAAAGCTGCTATTTTAATAGGAATTAAAATAGCAAAAAGATCTATTAAAAAGGGTATTTTAAGTGTATCATTTGATCGATCTGGATTTAAATATCACGGACGTATTAAAGCATTAGCAAATTCTGCACGTGATACAGGTTTGGATTTTTAATTAATTTTGAAAAGAAAAATATTTATGAATCTTTATAATGATAAAAATCAAAATAATGAGTTAAAAGAAAAATTAATTACTGTTAATAGAGTATCTAAAACTGTTAAAGGTGGTCGTATTTTTTCTTTTACAGCACTAACAGTAGTAGGTAATGGTAAAGGACGAATTGGTTTCGGATATGGCAAAGCAAAAGAAGTACCTAGCGCAATACAAAAAGCTATGGAAAAAGCTAGAAAAAATATGATTAATATTTTTATAAAAAATAATACAATACAATATCCTATTAAAGGATCTCATACTGGTTCATTTGTTTTTATACAACCTGCATCAGAAGGAACTGGCATTATAGCAGGAGGTGCCATGAGAGCAGTGTTAGAAGTTGTAGGAATTTATAATGTTTTAGCTAAAGCATATGGATCTACTAACCCAATAAATATTGTTAAAGCAACTATAAAAGGTTTATCTAAAATACATTCATTAAAAATGATTGCAGCTAAAAGAAATAAAACGATAGAAGAAATAAAAAGGAATATAAATAATGTCAAAAACAATTAAAATTACACAAACTAAAAGTTCTATAGGTAGATTACCCAAACATAAAGCAATTTTACTTAGTTTAGGATTAAAACATATTGGACATACTATTATTAAAAATAATATACCTAGTATTTTAGGTATGATTAAAAAAATTTCTTATATGATTAAGGTTACATATTAATATGTATTTAAATAATTTATTTTCTAAAATTAAAAGTAATAAAAAAAGATTAGGAAGAGGAATCGGTTCAGGTAAAGGGAAAACTAGTGGTAGAGGTCATAAAGGACAAAAAGCTCGTTCAGGATATAATATTAATACATCATTTGAAGGTGGACAAACACCATTACATAGAAGACTACCTAAATTTGGTTTTAAATCAAAAAAAAAAATATTTTCTAAAGAAATTAGATTAAGTGATTTAAATAAAATAAATGGAAATTATATTGATTTAAATATTTTAAAATCTACTAAAATAATTAGTAAAAAAATTAAATATATTAAAATTATTAATAAAGGAAATTTAAATAATCCTAAAAAAATTATTAAATTAAATTGTACAAAAAATGCAAAGGTAATTATCAAAAAATTAGGTGGAATAATCGAGGAATAAAAAATAAATGATTAAATCATTTAATCAAATAAATTTTCAGAGTACTAAAAATGGTTTTATTGAATTAAAAAAAAGATTCATTTTTTTTATAAGTTCTATCATTATTTTTCGTATAGGTTCATTTATACCCATTCCAGGAATTAACACTAGTGTTTTACATGCGTTAATTCTGAAACAACATGGTACTATTATTGACATGTTTAATATGTTTTCTGGAGGTGCATTAAGTAGAGCTTCAATTTTTGCTTTAGGAGTTATGCCTTATATATCTACATCTATTATAATACAAATTTTAACATCAATTCATCCTTATTTTATATCTTTAAAAAAAGAAGGGGATGTTGGTAAAAAAAAAATTAACAAATATACCAAATATAGTACATTAATTTTATCTATAATTCAAGCAATTGGAATAATTATTGGATTATCTCATATTCCAGGTATGAGTAATTTAATAATACATCTGGATATTTATTTTTATATAATTTCTACTTTAAGTTTAATGACGGGTACTATATTTTTAATGTGGTTAGGTAGACAAATTACAAAAAGAGGAATTGGTAATGGAGTATCTACTATTATAGTAATAGGAATATTAGCTGCTTTACCTTCTACAGTAAATCAAACTATTTCGCAAATAAAATTAGGAAATTTAAATTTTTTTACTGTTTTTATATTATTATTGTTTATGCTTTTTATTACTTTATTTATTGTTTTTATAGAAAAAGGACAAAGAAAAATAGTAGTACAATATGCTAGAAGATATTATGGAAGAAAAATATATAATACACAACAAAATACTCATTTACCATTAAAAATTAATATGTCTGGAGTCATACCTGCAATATTTTCTTCTAGTATTATTTTATTAATTTCTACAATATTTACTTGGTTTAGTAATATTATTCATTATAATTGGATAAAAAATATTTCTATGTCTTTACAACCTAGACAACCAATTTATATTATATTATATATATCATTAATTATATTTTTCTGTTTTTTTTATACATTTTTAGTGTTTAATCCCGAAGAAACTTCAGATAATTTAAAAAAATCAGGAGCTTATATTTCTGGTATTCGTCCAGGAAAACAAACAGCTAAATATATAAAAAAAATACTTATGAAATTAACATTTATTGGAAGTTTATATATTACATTTATATGTCTTGTTCCTGAATTTTTACGTAATATTATTGTTATCCCATTTTATTTTAGTGGTACATCATTACTTATAGTAATAGTTGTAGTTATAGATTTTATTATACAAATTCAAACATTAATTATGTCTACTCAGTATGAGTCTATACTTAAAAAAATAAATTTTAAAAATTAATTTTATAAAAATTATATAATAATATTTTGGAGATATAATAACATGAAAGTTCGTACTTCAATTAAAAAAATATGTCGTAATTGTAAAATTATTCGTAGAAAAAGAATAATACATGTTTTTTGTAAAACAGATCCTAAACATAAACAACGTCAAGGATAACTAAATTAATTTTATATATTTATAATATTTTATTAAAATAAAGGATATAAAATGATTCGTATAGCTGGAATTAATATTCCTGATAATAAACGTATAATAATAGCTTTAAAACATATTTATGGTATTGGTACATCTAATGCTATTTATATATGTAAAAAAATAAATATTTCTCAAGATATTAAAATTAATACTCTTTCAGAAAAAAAAATAGATTTATTAAGAAATACTATATCTAAATTTAGAATAGAGGGAGATTTAAGAAGAAGTATTAATTTAAATATTAAAAGATTAATTGATTTAGGTTGTTATAGAGGATTACGTCATAGAAAAGGTTTACCTGTTAGAGGACAACGTACTAAAACTAATGCACGTACTAGAAAAAAATTACATAAATATTTTAAAAAATAAAATTTTATTAGGTATATATAATGAAAAAAAAATCTTTAAATTTAAAAAAAAAATTTAAAAAACAAATATTAGATGGTATAGCACACATACATGCTTCTTTTAATAATACGATTGTTACTATTACAGATAGACAAGGTAATTCTTTAGGATGTGCTACTGCTGGAGGATCTGGTTTTAGAGGATCTCGAAAATCTACTCCTTTTGCAGCACAAGTAGCTGCAGAAAAATGTGCTGAAATTGTTAAAAATTATGGTATTAAAAATTTAGAAATTGTAGTAAAAGGTCCTGGTCCAGGAAGAGAATCTACTATTAGAGCATTAAATAATGCTGGTTTTAAAATTACAAATATTACAGATGTTACACCTATACCACATAATGGATGTAGGCCTCCAAAAAAAAGAAGAGTATAAAATAAATAATTTATTATTTTATTACAATAATTAAAAATTAATTTAAATATTTTAGGGAAATATAATGGCTAAATATTTAGGACCAAAATTAAAATTATGTAGAAGAGAAGGAACTGATTTATTTTTAAAATCTAATGTACGTTCTATTGATACTAAATGTAAATTAGAACAAGTTCCAGGACAACATGGTTTAAAAAAATCTAGATTATCTGATTATGGAATACAATTAAGGGAAAAACAAAAATTACGTAGATTATATGGTATATTAGAACGCCAATTTCATAATTATTATAAAAAAGCATCACGTATAAAAGGAAATACTGGATTTAATTTATTATGTCTACTAGAAAAAAGATTAGATAATGTTGTTTATAGAATGGGTTTCGGAGTAACAAGAGCTGAATCTAGACAATTAATTTCTCATAAAGCTATAAAAATTAATAATAATATTGTTAATATAGCTTCTTATCAAGTATCTATAAATGATAAAATTTCTATATGTGAAAAATCTAAAAAACAATTAAGAATTAACGCATCACTAGATTTATATTCTCAAAGAGAAAAATCTAATTGGTTAGAAGTTAATAATAAAAAAATGGAAGGAATTTTTAAACGTCTTCCTGAACGTTCTGATTTACCTGCAGATATCAATGAACATTTAATTATTGAGTTATATTCAAAATAATTTTTAATAAGAGAGTATATAAATGGATCAAAATTCCGTAACAGAATTTTTAAAACCTAAATTAGTAAATATACAACATATTAATAAATCTACTGTAAGAGTTATTTTAGAACCCTTAGAACGTGGTTTTGGTCATACATTAGGAAATGCATTAAGACGTATTCTACTATCTTCTATGCCAGGATATGCAATTACAGAAGTAGAAATAAAAGGAATATTACATGAATATAGTACTAAAGAAGGGATTAAAGAAGATATTATTGAAATATTATTAAATTTAAAACAATTAGCTATAAAAATAGAACATAATAAAAAAGAAGTAATTTTAACTTTAAATAAAAAAGGTATTGGTGTAGTTAAAGCATCTGATATTGATCATGGTAGTAATATCAAAATTATTAATCAAAATCTTATTATTTGTCA
Organism: Enterobacteriaceae endosymbiont of Donacia crassipes; assembly: GCF_012569785.1. NCBI lineage: Bacteria > Pseudomonadati > Pseudomonadota > Gammaproteobacteria > Enterobacterales > Enterobacteriaceae > Enterobacteriaceae endosymbiont of Donacia crassipes. The sequence continues at coordinate 264,952 of NZ_CP046202.1, read as the reverse complement.
TATTACTAATATAAATACATCTATTAATATAACCATGAAAATAGAATTAGGTAGAGGATATGTAGCTGCTCATACAAGAATGAATAATGATATTCAAAATAATGTTAAAATAGGTAAATTATTGTTAGATGCATCTTTTAGTCCTGTTAAAAGAATAATATATAATGTAGAATCAGCAAGAGTAAAACAAAGAACAGATTTAGATAAATTAATAATAGAAATAGAAACAAATGGAACTATTGATCCTGAACAAGCTATCAGAAAAGCAGCTACAATTTTAACTAAACAATTAGAATCATTTGTAAATCTAGAAGATATTAAAAAAGAAAAAAAAATAAAAGAAGAAAAACCTAAATTTGATCCTATTTTACTACGATCAGTAGATGATTTAGAATTAACAGTACGTTCTGCAAATTGTTTAAAAACTGAATTTATTCATTTAATTGGTGATTTAGTACAAAAAACAGAAGTAGAATTATTAAAAACTCCAAATTTAGGTAAAAAATCTTTAACAGAAATAAAAGATATATTAGCCTCTAGAGGTTTATCATTAGGAATGAGATTAGATAATTGGCCTCCAGAAAACATAAATAATAGTAAAAATAATAAATAATCAATTTAATTGGATAAAAATATGCGTCATCGTAAAACAGGTCGTTATTTTAATAGAAGTGGTACTCATCGTTTTGCAATGTTATATAATATGGCTAATTCATTAATTTACTATGAAATTATTAAAACAACTTTAACTAAAGCTAAAGAACTTAGAAAAATAATAGAACCAATTATTACTATTGCAAAAAAAAATAATCTTACTAGCCGAAGATTAGTACGTTCTAAATTAAATAATAAAAATAACATCAATAAACTTTTTAAAATTATTGTTCCAAAATTTCAAAATACGTTAGGAGGTTATACTCGTATCATAAAATGTGGTTTTCGCAACGGAGATAAAGCACCTATGGCTTACATAGAATTAATAGGAAGAAAAATAATTATAAAAAATAAAAAAATTAAGTAATTATATTATTTTTTATAAATAAATTTTTATATTGATTAAAATTTAAAAAATTTTGAATATTCATTTGTTTTTTACCACTAGGTTGAATAATTTGAATATTTAAAATTCCGTTTATAGTATTTATTTGTATACCGTATCTATTTATTGATAAAATTGTTCCAGGTATTTTATCAGTATAATTATTATTAAAGTTAGTAATAACTTCTGCTTGCCACACTTTAAATCTTTTATCTTTTATAAAAAAATAAGTTCCTGGACAAGGATTAAATGCACGAATCATACATTCTAATTTTTTAGCTGGTAATAACCAATTTAATTTACATTCTTTCTTCGATATTTTTTTTGCATATGTAGGTTTTATTAAATTAATATTTTGAGATTTAAATTTTATTTGTATACCTTTTGTAATTTTATTTAAAATAAACAATAACCCTTGTAGTCCTAGTATTGCTAATTTTTTATATAATGATCCATATGTATCATATAATAAAATATTATATTCTATCTGATAGATAATATCTCCTTGATCTAAAAAATCATTCATTTTTATAATGCTAATACCTGTTTTTAAATCATTAGCTAATAATGCTCTTTGTATAGGTGCTGCTCCCCTCCATCTAGGTAATAATGAAGCATGTACATTCATACAAAATAATTTAGGAATATTTAATATTAAATTAGGGATTAATAATCCATAATCTACAACAATAATAATATCACATTTATAATTCTTAATTTTTTTAATTAAAGTGACAGAATCTAAAGATTCTGGTTGTAAAATATTAATTTTATATTTTAGTGCTATTTTTTTTATAGGGTTAAAAATTAAATTATATCCTCTATTAGCATAAGTGTCTGGTTTTGTAATAATACAAGATATTGTATAAATATTATTTATTAAACCCTTTAAATGATAAGCAGCAAATTTTGAAGTACCTATAAAAATAATTTTAATTTTTTTTTTATTCATTTTATATAATCATGTTTTTTTATAAATATTATTTTTTTATTAAGTTTTTTTATTTTATCATAAATTCTTTGGTATTTTAAATTTGATAAATAATCAATAAATAAAATTCCATTTAAGTGATCCATTTCATGTTGTATGCAAGAAGACAATAAATATTTTGCTTCTAATTCAATATTTTCATTCATTAAATTTTTAGCTCTAATTTTTATTTTTTTATATCTTAAAATAAAATATTGTTGTTTAATAGGTATAGAAAGACAACCTTCTTTACTACTAACTTTAGATTTATCAAATGCTATAATTGTTGGATTAATTAATATTAAAGGATTATTTTTTTTTATAGTTATATCAATAACTATAATTTTTTTATTTATTCCTATTTGTGTAGCAGCTAATCCAATACCATTATAAAAATACATTGTCTTAAGCATATTATTAACTAATAATTTAATATTGTCATCTATTTTTTCTATAGATTTTGCTATTTTTCTTAATTTTTTATTAGGAAAATATAATAATTTCATTATAGACATAATAATAATTTTTTTATTATAAAATAATTATTTTTATAATATAACAGAAATTTTAAAATTTTAAAAAATAGATATATTAATATATAATTAATTTATAATTCTATAAAAAATTTTTACAACAAAATTATGGATATTAAAATTTTTATTAATGCATTAAAAATGGGTAAAATTATAGCATATCCTACTGAATCTGTATTTGGTTTGGGATGTGATCCAGATAATAAAAAAGCAGTATATAAATTATTAATTATAAAAAAACGTAGTATAAAAAAAGGATTAATTTTAATTGCTTCTAAATATAGTCAATTATTAAAATATATAAATGAAACAAAAATTATAAAATATAGAAAAAAAGAAATTTTATCTAGTTGGCCAGGTATGATTACATGGATTATGCCTGTATCTATTAATACTCCATATTGGTTAACTGGAAATTTTAATTCTATTGCTGTACGTGTAACTAATCATTATTTAATACAAAAAATTTGTAATTATTTTGGCAAACCAATTATTTCTACTAGTGCAAATATTTCAGGAATGAAACCATGTTTAACTTCTAAAGAAGTAGAAAATCATTTTTATGATGTAAAAAAACATATTGTAATTTTACATGGTAAAACAGGAGGATGTTTAAAACCTTCTGAAATTAGAGATAGTTTTACTAATTTAGTTATTCGTAAAGGTTAAATATGAAATTATTTGCAGTATTTGGCAATCCTATAAAACATAGTAAATCTCCAATTATACATAAATTATTTGCAAAACAAACAGGAATATCACAAAATTATATAAAAATAAACGTACCAATAAATTTTTTTTCTAAATCAATTATAAATTTTTTTAAAAATGGAGGTTTAGGAGCTAATATTACTATTCCCTTTAAAAGGGAAGCATATAAAATATGTGACACTTTAACAAATAGAGCTAAATATTCTGGAGTTGTTAATACAATTAAAATTACAAGTTGTAAAAAAATTTTAGGTGATAATACAGACGGAATAGGTTTATTAAAAGATTTAAATAATTTAAATTTTATTATACCTAAAAGTAATATACTATTATTAGGTGCTGGAGGTGCCGCACAAGGAATTATATATTCATTAATTCAATTTGGTTGTAACATTACGATTATAAATCGTACTTATCAACATGCTAAAAATATTGCTGAATATTTTAAAAATATAAAAAAAATAAATTATTTAAGAATTGAAAATTTATTACATCATTCATTTAATCAAATACATTATGATTTAATTATTAATGCTACTTCTAGTAGTATGAACGGGAATATTCCTAATATTCCTTTATCAATTCTTAAACCAGATATTTTTTGTTACGATCTTTTTTATGATAAAGAAAACACACCATTTTTAAAATGGTGTGTTTTCCATGGAGTTAAAAATATATCAGATGGTATTGGAATGTTAATTGAACAAGCTGCATATGCTTTTTATTTATGGCATGGTATTATGCCAAATACAAAAAAAATTATTAGAAAATATAAAAAAAATATATTTAATATTAGTAATATATCTGATTAAAGAGGTTAATTATATGGGTTATAAATTACCAAAATTATTATATAAATATTCTGATTTAGAACCATTTTTTGACACAAAAACAATGGAGATACACCATACTAAACATCATCAAAATTATATTAATAATACTAATTTAGTACTTAAAAAAAATAATCTTGAAAATTTAAAAATAAATAAATTAATATCTAACTTAGATAATCTTGCAATTCCTATATCACAAAAAATATTTTTACGTAATAATGCAGGAGGTCATGCTAATCATAATTTTTTTTGGAAAATTTTAAAAAAAAATACAAAACCTAATAATATTATATTAAATATTTTGAAAGATAAATTTATAAATCTTGAAAATTTTAAAAAAATTTTTGAAGAAAAAGCTTTAAAATTCTTTGGATCAGGATGGATATGGTTAATAAAAAAACAAAACTCTTTAAAAATAATTACTACAGTTAATCAAGATAATCCACTTATGTTTTTAACAACTAAAAAAGAACCTTTAGGTTTTCCTTTAATAGGATTAGATTTATGGGAACATGCATATTATTTAAAATATCAAAATAATAAAAATTTATATATTCAATCTTTTTGGCATGTTTTAAATTGGGATAAAGTATTACAATTATTTTTAAATAAATAAAAATATGATGTATTTTATTTATTTAAATAAAATACATCATCCATATTTAAGATATAAATAAACATAAAATATCTTAAAAAGAATATTTTATTATTTTTAATTTCATGAGAATAATATTATTATGCCTTATGCATTGGAAATCAAAAATTTATCTAAAAATTATTTGAATAATTTTAAAATTTTTAAAAATTTTAATTTAAATATAAAAAAAGGAGATTTTTATGCTTTATTAGGTCCTAATGGAGCTGGTAAAACAACTATTATTAATATAATTACTTCTTTAATGGATAAATTTTCTGGAAAAATTAAAATTTTTGGATTAAATATTAAAACAAATAAATTACAGGTAAAAAAAATAATAGGATTAGTACCACAAGAATTTAATTTTAATCCATTTGAAACAGTATTACAAATATTATTTAATCAAGCAGGATATTATGGTTTTAAAAAAAAAGAAGTTGTAAATAAAATTGAAGAATATTTAAAAATATTAGAATTATGGAAAGTAAAAAACCAAAAAGCTAAAAATCTATCAGGTGGTATGAAACGACGTTTAATGATTATTAGATCATTAATTCATAATCCTAAATTATTAATTTTAGATGAACCTACTACGGGTATCGATATTGAATTACGTTATAATATATGGAATTTTTTAAAAAAATTAAATAATAAAAAAAAAATAACTATTATTTTAACAACTCATTATTTAGAAGAAGCTGAATTTTTATGTAATCATATTGGCATTATCAATAATGGTAAATTAATAGAAAACTGTACTATAAATAAATTATTAAATAAATTAAAATATGAGACATTTATATTAAATTATATAAATCCAAATAAGATCTTACCTAAACTTAATGGATATAAATATAAAATTATTAATAATTCTAAACTAGAAATTTTAGTTTTTCAAAATCAAAATATAAATAATATTTTTATACAATTAACAAAACAAAAAATTCAAGTTATTAGTTTAAAAAATAAATATAATAGATTAGAAAAATTATTTATAGATTTTACTTCTAAGTAAATTTTAATTTAAAAGGATTATAACAATGATAAAATATCTATATTTAGTGGCACTATATACCCTTATAAAAAAAGAAATAAATAGATTTACTCGTATTTGGATACAAACTTTAATACCTCCTATTATAACAATATCGTTATATTTTATAATATTTGGTAATTTTATTAGTATAAATATTAATAAAATATCTGGTTTTAGTTATATACAATTTATTACACCTGGATTAATTATGATGAGTATTATTAATAATTCATATTCTAATGTTGCATCATCTTTATTTAGTGCTAAATTTAATCGTTCTATAGAAGAATTATTAATAGCCCCAGTACCTACTAATATTATTATTTTAGGATATATTAGTGGAGGTGTTTTAAGAAGTATAATTATTTGTATATTTTTAACTATTATTTCTACTTTTTTTATTTCTTTACATGTATATTCATGGTTATTTTTTATAATTTTTATATTTTTAACATCTGTTTTATTTTCTTTATTTGGTTTATTAAATGCAATTTTTGCTAAAAATTTTGATGATATTAATTTTATTCCTACATTTATATTAACTCCTTTAACATATTTAGGTGGTGTTTTTTATACTACTACTATTTTATCTTCGTTTTGGCAAAAAATATTAAAAATTAATCCTATATATTATATTATATCTGGTTTTCGTTATAGTTTTTTAGGTATATATACAATACCTTTATTTTTAACTATAAAAATTTTAATTTTTTTTATTATCATTTTATATTTATTAACTTTTATTTTAATTGAAAAAAAAATAGGTTTACAATTTTAATAAATATTAATTTTAAATAATATTTTTTATCTTGCAATTTGTTTAGCACGTATTTCTGCTAAAGTTTTACAATCAATACATAAATTTGCAATAGGTTGTGCTTCTAATCTTTTTAATCCAATTTCAATTGCACAACAATCACAATAACCAAAATTTTTATTATCAAGTTTTTTTAATGTCATTTCAATTTTTTTTATTAATTTTCTTTCTCTATCTCTATTACGTAATTCTAAATTAAATTCTTCTTCTTGCGTTGCTCTATCTACAGGATCAGGAAAATTAGATGTTTCATCTTTAGTATAAATAACTGTATTATCAATTTTTTTATTTATTTTATTTTTCCATGACTCTAATATTTTTTGAAAATGTAATAATTGTTTTTTATTCATATATTTTTCGTTAGGTTTTAATTTATATGGAGATACTCCAGCAAAAGATAAAATATTTAAAGATGATAAAAAATTATTATTTTTTTTCATTAGTTTTCCAGTATTTTATTAAGTAAATAATTTTTATTTGAAAATTAAAATTTAATAATTATATGTAAAATAAATTATCAAATTATAAAATTTTATAAATTATTAGTTATAATAATAACATTCTTTATTTTTGTATATATTTTTATTAATTTCAAACATATTTATTTTCTTGTAAAAAAAATATATTTACTATATAATGGTAAAAATAAAAACATAGTTAAATAAGTTTTTTATTAAATTTATTAAAATAATTAAAAATAATATTTATTTATATAGGAATCTTAAATTTATGCAATATAAAACTAATATTATAATAAATTTAAACGATAAAAATTTTCAACAAGAAATAAATAAAACTAATTTAGTTTTAGTTGATTTTTGGGCTGAATGGTGTAATCCATGTAAAATTTTTTCTAAAGTTTTAGAAGAAGTATCACTTGAATATAAAAATATTATTTTTACTAAATTAAATATTGAAAATTATAAAGTTATAACAGAAAAATATAATATTCGTAGTGTACCTACAATTTTATTATTTAAAAATGGGAATATTATTGATAAAATAATTGGTTCTATAACTAAAATACAATTAAAAAATTTTTTAAATAAAAATTTAAAATAATATTTTGAATAAAATATAAAATTTTTTAAAGGAGATGGTTGATTATGAGTATTTTATTAATGAATAATGAAGTAATAAAATTTTAATTAAAATATATAAATATTATTATGATAATAATCATTTAATTAAAAATTATTAGTATAAGTATTTTATAAATAAATTTCATATAAAAGTATTTAAGACCTCACCATTATGAATCTTACCGAATTAAAAAACAAACCTATATCTGATTTAATAGATTTGGGTGAAAGTATTTATCTAGAAAATTTAGCTAGAATGCGTAAACAAGATATTATTTTTACTATATTAAAACAACATTCCAAAAGTGGTGAAGATATTTTTGGTGATGGAGTATTAGAAATATTACAAGATGGTTTTGGATTTTTACGTTCTTCTGATAGTTCTTATTTAGCGGGTCCTGATGATATATATGTATCTCCAAGCCAAATTAGACGTTTTAATTTACGTACAGGAGATACTATTTCGGGTAAAATTCGTCCTCCTAAAGAAGGAGAAAGATATTTTGCTTTATTAAAAGTTAATCAAGTAAATTTTGATAAACCTGAAAATGCTAGAAGTAAAATTCTATTTGAAAATTTAACACCATTACATGCGAACTCTAGATTAAGTATGGAAAGAGGTAATGGTTCTACAGAAGATTTAACTGCTCGTGTATTAGATTTAGCTTCACCTATAGGACGAGGACAAAGAGGTTT